>CAYRCA010000277.1:0-6166 GCA_964422565.1 uncultured Acidobacteriota bacterium
AACAATTGTAGTTGAGCGGAGCGTCAGGTAGGCACAAGCGGGCCTACCCCCTTCACGCGGTACCTTGGTTGTCCTCGAGGGGAGGTGACGCTCAATGATTTGGTTTGCTGCCATGCTCGATTTCTTCGCCAGCTTCTTCTTGGCGGAGACGCAAAACTGGAGCTAGAGGTGACACCCAGTCTCTCGCTCTCCTTCGCCATAACGAGCGTCAATGCTCAGGCTAATCGGACTGTCCCGTATCACGTCGTATGTGGGGACTGTAGCGCTGTTAGCGGCAGTTGCGTTGTTGTTTTCGTGGCGCGGGGCTGGCTTGCCGCCATCTGGCCTGTGGGGTCTTGGGATGCTTGGCCTCACGAGCTTGCTCTTGGAGGTCTCAAAGAGCAGGCTGCGTGCGGGCGGCGGACACGGGAACCTCGGCTTTGTCGTACAGCTCGCCGCCATGGTGCTGTTTGGTGGCTTCTGGGCTGGCATTATCACTGCCACCGTGGTGTTGGTAGGCCAAGTAGCCCTTCGCATCCAAGCGACGAAGCTCGCGTTCAACGTAGCACAGCGTGTACTAAGTATCCTCGGTGCCGCCGCGATCTACTCTGCTATTGGTGGAAGCACGCCTCCGGTCTTTCTCGCACAGTTGGGTGGTGCCCCGTTCGAACTCGTCTTACGGGACGGCCTCGCTTTTCTCTGTGCGGCTGCAACATACTTTCTTACGAACTCACTCCTAGTCAGCGGCGCGGTCGCGATAAGCAGTGCCCGATCCTTTGCCGAGGTGTGGAAGAAGAGTACCCTCTGGGTGCTTGGCTACGACCTGATTGCCAGCAACCTTGCCTTGGGTGTTGCTGGACTGTACCTGTTCTTCGATCGACCTGACGGCCTTGCCCGGCTGGTTTTTCCTGCGGTTGTGCTGCCGATCATCCTTTTGAAGCATATCTACGGCAAGCTCAGATCCGTCCAGGACCTGTATGACGAGCTTGATAGCGCATACGAGAAGCTTGAACTGAGCGTGCGGGAACAACTACTTCTAATGGTCAAGGCCATCGAAGCACGTGACCCGTACACGAGTGGCCACTCTCGACGGGTGTCGGCCATCTCGAAGGCCATCGCCATCGATTTCAGCCTTTCCGACGACCTCGTCGAGGAGGTCGAGAGCGCCGCGTTGCTACATGATGTCGGCAAGATCCATGCGGAGTTCGCCCCCCTGCTCCAGAAGGAGGGAAAGCTTACGCCGGAGGAATGGGAGATCATGAAAACCCACTCGGCGAAGAGCGCTGAGTTGGTTGGCCTCTTCAGTCGATTCAGAGGCCACGTCCAAGATGCCGTACGACATCACCACGAGAGGTGGGACGGAAAGGGATACCCGGACGGAGTGGGGGCCGAAAGGATCCCGCTCGGCGCAAGGATAATCATGATTGCTGACACGATAGATGCGATGACGACAGACCGTCCCTATAGAAAGGCACTTGGGTTTGAGGTGGTCGTGGCAGAATTGCAGAAGCACAAGGGAACTCAATTCGATCCCCGATTGGTGGAGACAACCATCAACTCAGTGTCGGTTCGTAGGCTCGCCTCGCAGCAGGAGCTTCCGTCCAATGAGGATTCACGGCGGCGTCCGTTCTATAGGAGTTCCCCGCTCAGGTCATACGGCAGCTTCTTCGCGGGTCGGAAGGCAGGAGCCGACGCCTGAACCACCAGTGACCGACGGTTGGTCTTAACGCCTTGATGGCGAGGCGGCGCTCGGCCCGCGCCGGTGCTGAAGGAACACTTGGTGGCAGAGTGTCCTCGCGCGGCTGGGACGGGGTGGCGGTCGCGCGGGCCTGTGGAATGGACCCCAAGATGGTGCGGGCGTCGAGGGTGCCGGGGGTGCACGTGCTGAGGAGCGGCCGCCGCGCTCGATCCTGGACCCGTATGCAGCTTGGCTCACGGCCCGGGCCCTGGTGGGTGGGTATAACATTGATGGAATCGGCCTCCGCCAGGCCCCCTTATGGCGACAACGACTGGACTACTATCGGACGAGACCTACCACCCCGAACGTCCCATTCCGCTCCCGTGGCCGTTAGGGGCCATCGTGCGTGCGATCCCGGCGCAGCTTGCTCCCCAAGGTGTTCCGGTGCCGCCCCATCACCCTGGCGGCGGCCGCCGGGGGCAGGCCCTGTTCCCACGCCGTGTTGCATTAGCTTGTGAATCCCCGGCCCCTACCGGGGCGACATCCCTAGGCGGCCCAGGAGGTCAACACTTGCAGGCGGAAGCCTCGCTACCCGCTCGCCTAGTTCTTGGACCAACTCGGAGGTGGCGAGCCCGTGAAGTTCTGCAGCACACAAGACCTCCACTTGGTCCAAGGCATCGTAGGAGTGTCGATCAGCAAGAAGGTCAGCGATGACCGCACGGTGCCTTACAGCCGATTCGTCGTCAGCATCCACAGACAACGCAGCCAGCCACCGGGCAAAACAACCGGTTAATGCAACTGAAAGGGGCTTGTCCAGCGGCCTCGACGTTGCACGTCGAGCTAGTGCAAAGGCCCGATCTCGGTCGTCGAGGACGATACAAACGTCGGCCGCCATAATGAGCGCTTTCTGCAGTGCCCATGGCCGCTGGCCCTCGGAATGGTGCAATACGTCCTCTACCGCCTGTCGGGCCTCATGTTTTCTACCTAGGATGGCTGCAGAGAAGCCTACAAACGCTGCTGCTGACATCTGATTAGCCCAGTCGCCGATTTCTGCGAGCAGGGTTGAAGCACGAGATGCCCAGCGGAGTTGCGAGTCGTAGTTGCCGAGTCTCCCACAACAGAGAGCCAGGTTTGTCGCGCACTGTCCTTGGGCCCTGTCGTTCCCGACGTGCCAGGCGACCTCGTACGCCTTCTTGTAGTAGCTTTCGCCGGCCAGATAATCTCCTTCCACTACGGCTATTGACCCGAGGCCACTGTACAGACGTGTTAGGGAGCTGCTCCGGATACCGTGCCGGTCGCACAGTTCACCTGCCTCATGCAGAAGTGGCCTTGCAGATAGAATGTCCCTTCGCTGATATCTCAGCATTGCCTTGGCGAGAAGGCAACGGACGCCGTCTACTGGGGTCAGGTTGCTGTGAGAGATAACGTTGGCGCTTCCCTCAAGGTGGTCGCCGAAATCGGGCTCCCGGATGATTTCGTTGAGCGATGCGCCGATGGAAACGGCGAGTACCCGAAGACACGGCTGGGTTGTGAACCGTGCCACGTGCATCAATCGTTTCATCGCCCCACCGGTATCCTCGTGACCCAAGTGGCCCATCCAGAAGTCCGACAGGAGGGTCAAGAGCTCGGCGTTGAGGGCTAGGTCTCCATGTTCCGAGGGGAGGACATCTCTCAGGACACGTTTCGCATCTCCCCATCGCCCCAATTCTTGAAGCGCCTCGCCCCAAAGTAGGAACCCCTGATCCTTGAGCGACCCATTCAGGAGCTCGATTCCAGACGAAAGCGCCAATTCGGCTTCGTGAGGTGCCCCATCATCAATCGCTTCCCGGCACCCGCGCACGAGAAATGGTGCTGCTTCCTGTGCGCGCCCTGCCCGAATGCAGTGCCAGGCCAGATCTAACCCCCTGAAGCTTTCGCCCTGGGCCTCCCTAACAAGGAGTCTGTCCGCTACCTGCGCGTGCAGCCGGCGCCTGAGCGGGGCGGGGATGCCGAGATAGGCTTGAGCACGCCTCCCGGGATTCACGAACTCTAGGCCGCCGCCACGGTCACGAAGGACCCTGATGTCGATAAGGCGAGTAAGGCAGGCCATTGCAGTGGCCTGAGTCTGGTCGACAATCTCATACATTCCTAGCTCATTGAGACGCCGATCGAGTACGGCGGCGAGGTTGAGGGCTTGCCGCGTGGGCCCGTCAACGGCCCGGAGCAGGCCTTCAGCAAGAAGCTGAAGTGCCAACTCGGGATTGGCAGCGGTCTCTTTCGTCATCGCGCCGACCGAGAGGACCACCGAATCCTGGCCACGTTCTATCCAGTCCCTATAGAGCAGTTCAAGTGCCAAGGGGTTCCCCGACGCTGTCCCTAACAGCACTCTCCGTTCGGTCGGTCCCGGCATGGGTGCCGACTCACATGCCAAGGCGTCGAGGAGTCCCTCCATCTCCGGCCTCGGCATGGGTTCCAGTGAAAGTAGCGTAGCGCCAAGGTGTGAGGCCTCTTGTCGGATCCGAATCGTGCTTGGAGAGTCCGTTGGCACCTCCGTACGAGTGATCAAGACTACCATGAACGGCTTGTCGGACAGCCGCCGAAGCAGGAGATGCAGGACTGAGAGGCTCGCATCGTCCGACAGGGCATAGTCGTCGACAATGAGGACCACAGGGTGCTCGTCCATCAAGGCTGTAAGGAAGACCAGAACAGCTTCGGCAAACCTGATCCGTGCCGCTTCACCCCTGATCTCAACAGGGGGCGGCAGGTTGGGAAAGCACCGGCTAACACCATTGACAATACGCCCGATCTCCGCGAGTGCCTGCTGATCGGTGGCCGCCGCGCCTGGCTTGTGGAGTAGGAGTTCGACAAGACCATTCAAGGTGGCAAAGGGTATGCCGCGCTCTAGCTCGAAGCAGCGTACACGAGCTACGGTAGCCCCCTCAAGCGCGACGGCAGTGGCCAAGCGGTCTGCGAGGGTGGTCTTACCGACTCCGCTATCTCCAAGAATGAAGCAGTAACGCGCGCCGGTTGTCGGTAGTGACTCCCACAGGTCGTACAGTAGTCTGAACTCGCGTGCGCGCCCGATGAATGGACGCGAACGCCATTGCTCCGTGCGTACAGCCTGAAGGGGCGAGTCCTTAGTCCTTTCCAATCCGCGGAGGCGAAGGCGCTTGGCCATCCCTTCGAGCAGGGGGGCAGGCCGCGCAGATAACTCAGACGAGAGCCGTGCGGCCCAGTCATCGTATATCCGGACGGCAGTCAAGCGGTCTCCTGCCAATGCGTGCGCCTCCATCCTCGCGCGGACACCCTCTTCTGATAACTCGTTGAGCGTGAGCAGCCGGTCAGCCACTCGGGAGAGCTCGGCCAGGTTAGCAGTACGCCGCGCAAGGTCGGCAAGGGTGATCAACGCGTACTCCAGCGATGGACGTAGCCGAGCCCGCTGGCGCTCCCGCCAGATCTGGAACTCGGGCGCGTCCTCCACCTCGAACTGGGCCAGAAACTCATCGACCTCGAGGGCCGGCGTGAAGTCATCACCCAAGAGGTCTCCGGACTTCAGGCGATCGAGGTCAAGGCGTACGGCCCCAGGAGAGAATCGCACGTGATCCCGATCTCCCTCGATCGTCTCCCTGCCGAGCCGGGCGCGGAGGGCCGAGAGCGCCGTGGCGAGAGAACTGCGTCCTTGCGTGAGCGGCACCCTGGGCCAGAGGAGATCGATCAGGCGCTCCCGCCTCTCGGCTTGGCTGCGCTCCACAGCTAGGTACACGAGTAGCGCCATGTGCTTCCGGGTCCGGACCCGCACGTCGTGCCCCTTACTGGTACGAAGGCGGGGGACACCTAGGGTCAAGAGCTCGAAGGGGGCGAGCATTGTGATTTGGCGAACACGGTTCTAAGGATGGAACCCAGACCTTAACGGACTCTGAAATCGGCGGGGGCGCAAGGGGGGCCGGGACAGGCCATCGGGGGGGGGCGGAGGGTCACCGATTGTCAGCGGATACCGTAACCACCATATTCCGCAGTGACTTAGGTAGAGGGTCGGCTTTGCAAACGGGGGTGAGTTCAGGGCTAGTCCTCCATCGGTTACGCGGCCCATTCCCCTGGCTAACCCTTCCGGAGTTTCCCGGCTCATGGACACCTCACTTTGTGCCACGGCGGCACGACGTCGAGATTCCGCCCAGCCACTGGTCTTCGGGGGGGAGATTGCCGACGCCTTCGGAACTACGGGACAATGGATGGCACCTGCCTACGCCCGGTTGGGGTGGGCGGAAACGTCATTGTAGCTCACTCCGAAGTGCCCTCGAAGACGTCGGGCAGGAACGAGTCTCGGTGTCAGAGACGCCGGTCAGACCCAGCGCCTAAGCCACTGCTGCTCGAACAGCACCTTCCCCCAGTGCCACCACCGCGCCGGCGCCCGGAGCCGCATCCGCGGCAGCGGCTCCGCGTAGAAGTCCCCCGACCCGTAGCCTGCCCGCCCCCCGCCGGTCTCGATGAAGCACGCGCCTTTCCCGTCGAACGCGTGGCCCGGCTCACGCC
>CAYRCA010000278.1:0-6164 GCA_964422565.1 uncultured Acidobacteriota bacterium
GTAACGACCCGTCCACGATTCCACCCAGGGAAGCAGGTGAAGAAGAGGCTTCAGCGGATAGTAGGGAAGCTCGCTACCCAGACGGTCCCTCAGCCAGGCCCGCAGGCTGTGTTTCCAGCAGTGAAAGTTCACGGCCCGCGAGAAAAACTCGGTCGCCTCGACGACGAGTCCCGCGTTTCGCAGAAGCAGGTGGAGGGAACGTCGCGAGAAATGGAAGCGGTGCCGGGGAACATCGCCGAAGGGAAACCAGTTCGACCGGAACCAGTCCGCCTGATGACTGTCCAGGTTGGGAAGCGACACAATGAGCAAGCCGCCTTCGCGCAGCGCCGCAGCCACTCGGGCGACGGCGGCGGCGGGATCCAGTAGGTGTTCGAGAACATGCCAGAAGGTCACCACGTCCAGGCTGCCGGGATCCAGCCGGACCGAACCGAGGTCGCCCGCCGTCATCTGTACACCCGCCACGCGTTCCCGGACAGCGTCAACGACCCTGCGGTCCACCTCCAGGCCCAGCCGCGTCCATCGATCCGGGTCCAACGTCCAGAGGAACTTACCCTCGCCGCATCCGACGTCGAGGATTGCGCCGCCGGTCGCATACCGCTCCACCAACCGCACCTTTTCATCCTCCATCCGCCACGAGGAGGTTCCCCGCCACCGTCCCGACAAGAACTCTCGTAGGACGGCGGAGGGCCTGCCCAGGTAATCGTCGGGATAATAGCGGCCGATCTCTTCATCGGATACCTGCGGGTGCGTCCAGCCAAGGCCGCACGAAGCGCAGCGAAGGATCTCATGCCGGGCCTCCGGGTCCACACCCAGACGATCGGAGGCGATACAGAAGAGACTCACTTCGCTTTGGGGGCACAGGGGACAGTTGGTCACGGTTCAGCAGGCTGATCGGTGGCGGAAAACCGGGGCTTCATCTCCTCGAACAACGAGAGGAGCTTCTTGACCGTTCGGGACATGTAGTCGGACTTCAGGTGAACCCAACCCATCCGGCGGCGGATTCGACGCCCTCCGATTCGCCGGTGGATGAGTCCGCGGCTCGCGCGGTCGGCGGCCACCGCCGGGAAGGGCACGAAGCTGATACCCAGCCCTCGGGCCACCAGAGGCTTGGTGATCTCCACGTTCTGCAGTTCCATGGTGTTGCGAAACTGAACCCCTTCCTCGTCAAGAATCCGGTCGACAAGCTTTCGAGTGTTGGAGCCCCGTTCGAAATGGATGAAGGTGTAGGGCGTCAGGTCCGAGAAACGAATCTCCCTCTCGCCGGCCAGGGGGTGAGTCTCGTCCATGACCAGCACCAATTCCTCCGACAGAGCCGGAATAACCTCAAGGTCCGGGTCATGAAAGGGGAGGCTCAGCAGAGCCAGGTCGATCTCGTTGGCGCGGAGCATGCGAAGAATCTCCTCGGTGATTCCGGTGGCGATCCTCACCTCGATATTGGGATATCTTCCTCTGAATTCCTTCAAGAGTTCGGGGAAGAGATAGGTGCAAACCGACATTCCTCCCGCCAGATGAAGCCTGCCCCGCCGAAGGTGGGTCAAGTCGGCGATCTCCGATTTCATCAGCCGGAGTTCGCCGAATATCCTGCGGCTATACCGTAACAGCACGTCGCCGGCCGGGGTCAGATAGATCTTCTTGTGGATCCGCCGGAAGATCTGGTCGCCCAGTTCTTCCTCCAGGAGCTTGATCTGCCGGCTGATGGCCGACTGGGACACGAAGAGCTTTTCTCCGGCGCGCGTGAAGCTGCCCGTTTCGACGATCGCCTGAAACATCTCGAGCTGTCGAAGATCCATCGGGGGCTATTCTATGCCGATCGGGGATGTCGCGTCCCAAAAAGGCCCGGCCGCGAGTCGCACCAAATACGCTGGAAACCCGGAAGGTACGGCGCGACCGGTGGCCGTGAGCCATCGGAGGCCAGCTTCGACACCACGGACTGTATGGATCACAACGGGCAGGTCTCCCACGTGCTCCGGCCGTGCCTGGGTGTCCCATCCAAACTCATTTGCGGAAGGCGCGGAAGGCACGGATTCCTGTATGCTAGTGCCTCAAGTTCGTGGACCTCGATTGCAGTGCTTTCGAGGCTCGGGCCTACCCAAGCCATGAATCTCTACGGACGTTGGATCAGATCCTGGGAGTGGAGCCTGACGCACCGGGACCCTAACCGCAGAATCCTGCCCTTTGAGTGGGGCCTCGACTGGATCGGCGACGGTCGTCCGAACCGTTCCGACCCACTCGCCGCGCTAAAAGACCGGGCCCACAAAGCCCTGACGAATAGCTTCGAGTTTTTCAAGGCGGGTCCGACTTGTGACTTCGACTTGGCCGATGATCGACTGACCTTCCCCTCCCCGACTCCCTCTCCCGTCAGCGAGAACAACACCGTCCATTGTCGGGTTTGGAGGACGCCTCGAGCCCGGAGCGCGGTCATTGTCGTACCCCAATGGAACGCCTCGGTCGACAGCCACGTCGGCCTTTGCCGTGTCCTGGCCCGCATGGGCCTCACCGTGGTGAGGATCACCCTGCCCTACCACGAGACGCGCGCGCCTCAGGGGATGAGACGGGCCGACTATCTGGTCAGCCCCAATATCGGCCGGACCCTTCACGCGGTTCGGCAGTCTGTGTGTGAGGTACTGCGGTTGGCGGCGTGGCTGAGGGACAGGGGTTACGAAAGAGTCGGCGTGGTGGGGACCAGCCTGGGCTCCTGCGTAGCCTATCTTGCCTTCACCCATGACGGCCGAATCGACACGGGGGTGTTCAACCACGTGTCCGCGGACTTCGCCGACGTGGTCTGGACAGGGTTGGCCACCCGCTTCATCCGCTGGGGCCTGGAGGGAAACATTCGGCTTGTGGACCTGCGCGACTGCTGGGCGCCGCTGAGCCCATGGTTCTTCATCGAACGGCTGAAACTGTCGGAGCGGCCTCATCTGATGATTACCGCCCGCCATGATCTGACGTTTCTTCCGGAGTTGTCGGCGCCGGTCTTCCGGAAATACGCGGAGCTCGGTCTGTCCGTTCGGCGTGTGGACCTCCCCTGCGGGCATTACACGACGGAGCGCTTTCCATTCAAGTATCTGGACGGGTGGCATATTTGCCGATATGTGAGGAGGCATCTTCTTTAGGAGGGACTACCTTCTGTCCGGGAGAGAAACGCAAATGAATGAGCACACGGAGATCGGGCGAGGGACTCAGCTTCTGCTGTCCGCCGCCGCCTTTGTGGTCGTGGTGGCCGGGATGAAGGCCGCCTCCTCCATCCTGGTCCCTTTCATCGTCGCGGTTTTCCTGGCGGTGATCTCCGGCCCCCTGGTTTTCTGGCTTAAGAGCAAGCGGGTTCCGTCGAGCCTGGCCGTGGCGGTGGTGGTGGTTCTCATGGTGGGCGTCTTGACGCTGGCCGGAATGTTTGTGGGAAGCTCTCTGAATCGATTTCTCCTCGCCCTGCCCAGTTACGAGGCACGACTGCAGCAGGAACTCACATCCTTCGTCAGATGGCTGGGGGAGCGGGGCCTCGAGGTGTCGACCGCGACTCTGCTCCAGTATTTGGATCCCGGCGCGGCCCTAGGTTTGGCGGCGGGCGTTCTCACATCCCTGGGAGGGCTGGTGACGAACGCGTTCTTGATTCTACTCACGGTGGTCTTCATCCTTCTGGAGGCGTCCAGTTTTCCGGCCAAGGTCCGTGAGGCGCTTGCCAATCCCGAGCCGACCCTGGACGGGTTCAGCGAGTTCGCCGTCAAGCTGAAGCGTTACATCGTCATCAAGACCACCATCTGTCTGGCCACTGGGGTCGCTGTGGCCTCCTGGACCAGCATCTGCGGCATCGACTTCCCCATCCTGTGGGGAGTGCTGGCGTTTCTGCTGAACTACATTCCCAGCCTGGGATCGATTCTCGCGGCGATACCCGCCGTCATAACCGCCTTTATTCAGTCCGGTCTGGGGGGAGCCATTATCGTCGCCGTCGGTTACTTGGGGATCAACATCATCCTAGGCAATCTCCTTGAACCCCGCTTCTTGGGGCAGGGACTCGGGCTCTCGACGCTGGTCGTCTTCCTTTCTCTGGTGACCTGGGCCTGGGTTCTGGGACCCGTCGGTATGTTCCTCTCCGTCCCCCTCACGATCACCGTCAAGATTGCCCTGGAAAGCAACGAGCGAACCAGGTGGATCGCCGTTCTTCTCGGACCGGAGTTGCGTGAATACCAAGACCCGGAAGACACCGCGTCCGAGGGGAGATATCGGTCCGGAGACCTCGATGGAGGTGCATAGCCGGAACGCTCCGGCATCCCGGAACCGTCCGGAACGCCGCGGATCTCCCGCGATGGCGACACCCCCGGGGGGTCCTATCGCAGGCTCTCCAGCAGCATGGGGGACCCGAGCTTCTTGTCGTAACGCGGGCGATAGCGCGTCGAATTATACATGCGTTCAACATCTACCGTGCGGGCACCCAGCTTCGGATCGGGGATCTCGGAGTGAGAGTATCGGCCGTCCCGAATCCCGATCATGCGGCCCGAAACACCGTCTACGATCAAGTCCAGCGCGATGTTGGCGAAAGTAATCGCCACTAGGTGGTCAATGGAGTCGGGATCGCCGCTGCGTAGATCGTAGGTGAGGTCACTGGACATGGTCTCCTCGCCGGTCCTCCTGCGGATCTCCTGGGCGAGGGAGTGACCCACGTCGACCTTCTTGCGGTGTCCGAAGGCGTCGGCCTCCCCATACTCGCTCACCCCACGGCCCTCCCAGGTCGCGCCCTCGGAGACCACCACGAGTGCGTAGCCGCTGGGGTTGTTCCGCTTGTCCTCGACCAGAAGAGAGCAAAGGCGATCCAGATCGAACGTGTGTTCCGGAATCAGACAGCGGGTCGAGGTCACGTAGCCGGTGTACAGAGCCGTGAAACCGGCGTCGCGACCGAAGATCCTGAAGACCCCGATCCTTTCGTGGGAGCCCAGGGTGGTACGCTGCCGATTAATCGCCTCCTTGGCACGGGTGATGGCGGTCGAGAACCCGATGCAGTACTCCGTGTTCTGGACGTCATTGTCCATCGTCTTGGGGACAGCCAGCACCGGGAAACCCTCCCGGTCAAGACGAGCCGCGTAACTCAGAGTGTCGTCGCCGCCGATGGCCACCAGGGTTCCGACCTGAAATCTTTTCAGGTTGCTCAGCACCACCGGCGTCAGATCCCAGAGTTCCTCACCAATGGCGTACCGGGTCAACTCCGATTCGCTCAGATGGGGCGGCAGCTTGGCCCGCTGGGTCTTCTGGGGATTTGTCCTCGACGTGTGAAGAACGGTGCCGCCGGTCCGGTCGATGGTCCTCGTGTTCTCCCGAGACAAGGGACGGGCATAACGGGGGTCCAACTCCAGGCTCGGATCCAGGTGAGTGAGGCCTTCCCAGCCCCGGCGGAATCCGATGACCTCCTTGTCCATTTCCGTTGCGCGATATACGACGGACTTGATGACCGAGTTCAGTCCAGGAACATCGCCTCCCCCGGTGAGTATTCCGATTCTCGATCCCCTCATCGATTCCTCCTTCGCGGCGGCATCGGCCCGCCCTGGGTAAGGTTGCGGTCCATGAATCAAAAGGGGACGCGCCCAGCCGCGTCCCCTCATGGCGTCGCCGCACGAGATTCCACATCACCGCGCGCCCGCTCGCGGCGGACTGCCCGACGTCCCGATTCTATTCGACCCGCGTCGTGGACACAACTGCGGGGACCCGGTCATTTCAACCGGTTTCGACTCTCCAGTTCCAAGTGCAATCGCACCATCAGGGCCAGCCAGAGGACGCCGCCCAGATAGCCGCCCAGGACATCACTGGACCAGTGGGCCCCTAGGTACACCCGCGAAGGACCTACAAGGAGGATCGGCACTCCCGACAGGAAAGCAATTGTCTTCCGCTCCATCCGCCAAGCGAGCCAAGCCAAAAACCCGAAGAGCTGGACATAGAACATCACATGCCCGGAGGGGAAGCTGGCGGCGGGGTAATCGACCCAAATCTGCACCAGCGAGTCGGTGGGTCGGGGGCGGCCCACCCACACTTTGAGGAGGGCGTTGAACAGCGCGCCCGTGCTCGTCCCGGCTAGGAGAACCACCCCTTCGGTTCTCTTCCGCGCCAGAAGGAGCGTCAGCCCCACCGCAAGCCCGAATATCCAGGCGTTGAGCTGGTTGCCCGGATAGGAGGTCCAGTAC
>CAYRCA010000279.1:0-6157 GCA_964422565.1 uncultured Acidobacteriota bacterium
CCCGTCGTCCCTCTTTCGACAGGCAGGGATGCCCGTCGTCCCTCTTTCGACAGGCGGGGGATGCCCGTCGTCCCTTCTTCGACAGGCGGGGATGCCCGTCGTCCCTTCTTCGACGGGCGGGGGTCTGCCCGCTCCCGCTTTACGCCGGACCCGCAAACCAGAGCAGCAGAGCGCCGGTGCCGAGCATCGTGGCGAAACCACCGCCCAGCCAGAAGGCGAGTTCCCTGGTCCCGTTCGCCAGCGAAAGCGTCCACTTGAGTATTCCGTTGGCGGCCACGGCGATCAGGATCGTTGTCGACGCGGTCGGGATTGAGACCGCACCGTGACTCGCCATGTCCGCCATGGACAGGGCGATGGCGCTGACGCCGCCCAGGCCCGCGACGGCTCCGGCCACGTAGAGGCCCTCCTCGCCGAAGACGCTGTTGGCGACTCTGGACAAGAAGAAGACCCCGACGAAGAGCAGACCGAACTTCAGCACCGGTCCCAGGGAGAAAGGGTTCTTCAGAAGCGGCTCCACCGGATCCACGTCGCCGACGGCTCGGGGTAGGCGGGACAGAAGGAGGGCCCCGACAAACCCCACCAGGGTCATGGCGGCCATGGGAAGAGTCAAAGCCAGAGCGAGATCCCGGTCGACGACCCAGATTAGAAAAAGAAGCCGAGGGAACTGTACCGCGTTGGCCATGACGCCCGTCACCCCGCACAACCTGGACAACACGGGGACCTCTCGGGCCCGTGTCGCCAGAGACAGAGTCACCGCCGTGGTGGAAACGACGCCACCCAGCAACGCGTTGATCACAAGCCCCCTGCGGCTGCCGAAAACCCGGACCAGAATGTACCCGGCGTAGCCGATGGAGGAGATCAGGATGATCAACATCCAGACCTGGGTCGGATTGAAGAACTCCAAGGGGCCGAGATATCGGTTGGGAAGCAGGGGAAAAACGACGAAGACCACGGCCAGGAACTTGAGCGTGTCGATGAACTCGGTCTCGCTGACCTGCTGTCGAACGAAATCGTGCAGGGCTTTCTTCGAGGCGAGGAGGATGACCAGGACAATCCCGGTGCTGATGGCCAGCGCCTCATAGTCCCGCAGCAGGTAGCCCAGCCAGAAGGTGAGCAGGGCCGCCATCTCGGTGGTCAGGCCATAACTCTGACTGGGATCGCGGTAATATCCCAGGGCGAGGAAGACCACAAGCGCCGCGAAGGAGAGCGCGGTGAAAGGAACCTGCTCCAAGAGCGCGGCCGAGGCGCCCAGCAGGGCGATGATGGGGAAAGTGCGAATCCCGGCGGTCTGGAACTCGCCCTCCCGTCTGCCCCTGTCGCGCTCCGAGCCGATCAGAAGTCCAATGGCGAGCGCTTCCGCGAACACCCTGAAGACTTCCAGATCCATCCTTCACCCAGCACCACGCGGCTTACAGAGGATTACGGTCCACACCCCCGGCGGACCCGGGGCGGTGCTCCCGGTCGCGAAAGCTCCTGGTGTGCCGCGTCAGGCTAGTCGCCGAGACTCGGCGCGCTCCCTGAGGAAATCCTCGACGGTCCGGACCACCGAGGGCAGGTAGGCGTACAGGGAGCAATCTCCGTCCTCGCGGGGAGGACAGTAATCCTGGTTGACTCGGCCCTGGCAGCTGGGACAGATCTCGCGGAACATCCGCTCGAAGTAGTCCTCCATCCAGGGACGATGGCCCAGTTGCTCGACCATGCCGACCAGGCGATTCAGGTATAGATCGATCGGACAGCTCTCGAACGCCTCCAGCGTGCAGGATCCATCCAGCGCGAAGGAGACGCAGATCGGGCAGACGTTGTCCTTGAGCCGTCTCTCAAGTTCCGCTCGCTCCTCCGGTGTCAGGATGGGGCGACTCGACCGGCGCTCCTCGACCTCGCGGATCCTCTCCAGCCACTCGGCGCTCGGCCGGGCCGGTTGCATGGCGGCGCGGACCTCTCGCCAGACGGTTTCATAGCGCTCCCAATCGGTTCGGGGAGATTCCGACTCCTCCGGCGGCAGTTGGTGCAGAAGGCGGAGATAAAGGGTCTCGGCCTTCAGGTTCTCCAACTCCGCCCGCTTTGTCCGCACCGCCTCGGCTTCTTCCGCGATCGCGCTCAGCCGGGAAAAGAGATCGTCGCAGCGCGCTTGGGTATCCTGGGCCAGCCGGCTCCTCTCCCGCCGGATCTGAGAAAGTCGCTCCTCGGCCTGTTGCAGGCCCTCTCGATCACTGGACACTTTCTAAATTCCTCCTCCCAGGATTATTGACGATCCACTGCGGAAATTCAAACGGCCAACCAGAGTCCCGGATGCGCTCCAAGGGCACGAGCGAGGATCCTGGATGCCCGTCTTGTGGCAGCCGGTCGTGCAGGGTCCGCGAGAGAAGGGAACCGCGCCCAAGGGCCGATGGTAGGATAAGGGGAACGATGAATCGATCAGGACCCGGCGACACCGACGCACTCGGAACGGCGCAGACACCCGGATTCGAACCCTTCGCCCGAAAGATGGAGACGGCCGGAGTTCCCGAGATCGCCATCCGGAGCTTTCGCCATTACTACGGAATGCTCGTCTCGGGAGAGACGGGGCTGCTGGCCGAAAGGGACCTCGAACCCATCGACGCGCTCCCCGACGTGGAGGCGTTTGCGGACCAGTACGCCGAAGCGGGAAGAAAAGCCCTCCGACACACCGTCATGATTAAGCTCAACGGAGGCTTGGGGACCAGCATGGGGCTGGACCGGGCCAAGTCGCTCGTGACGGTCAAGGAGGGACTCACCTTTCTGGACATCATCGCGCGCCAGGCAATCGAGGCGGATTTCCCCCTGGTGCTGATGAACAGCTTCGCCACCGACGGGGACTCGCTGGGCCTCCTGGAGGAGTACCCGAAGCTGCCTGGAGGCCTTCCCCGAGCCTTCCTTCAGCACAAAGTTCCCAAGATCGACCGGAGGACCTTTCTTCCGGTCGAGTATCCCCCGGATCCGGATCTGGAATGGTGTCCGCCCGGTCATGGCGACATCTACAGTGCCCTGGTGACCAGCGGAATGCTCGACAGGCTTCTGGAGGCCGGCCGACGCTATGCCTTCGTCTCCAATTCGGACAATCTGGGTGCGGTCCTCGACGAGAACATCCTGGGCTATTTCGTCGAGCGGGGGCTGGCATTCCTGATGGAGGCGGCCGACCGCACTCCCGCGGACCGCAAGGGAGGCCACCTGGCCCGGCTTGCCGACGGCGGCCGTCGCTTCGTTCTCCGCGAGTCCGCCCAGTGTCCGGAAGGCGACCTGGAGGGCTTCCAGGACATCAACCGGCACCGCTATTTCAACACCAACAACCTGTGGCTCGACTTGGAGACTTTGAGTCGGAATCTCTCCGGCCAGGGCTTTCCGAAGCTGCCGATGATCCGCAACGCAAAGACGGTGAACCCGCGCGATCCGGACTCCACGCCGATCTTTCAGTTGGAAACCGCCTTGGGGTCGGCCATTTCGGTGTTCGACGGGGCGGCGGCGGTCCGTGTCCCGCGACGCCGGTTCGCCCCCGTCAAGACCAGCAACGACTTGCTGGTGATGCGCTCCGACGCCACGGTTCTGTCCGATCGATATCGTATTGAGCCCAACCCGGAGGGTCTCGGCGAACTTCCCGTCGTGGATCTGGATGATCGCTTCTTCCGGCTGATATCCGATCTAGAGGACCGCTTTCCGGACGGCCCGCCCTCGCTGGTTCAATGCGACCGCTTCGAAGTGCGGGGCGATTTTCGCATCCACGGGGGGCTGGTTCTGAAAGGCCGCGTTTCTCTGATCAATCGAACGGAACGTCGGGTCGTCCTCAAGGGAGATCGGGAACTGGAGGGCCAAAGGATCTTCGATTGAAGCGGTTCCGAGCGGACGGCGCTGCGAAATCCGGTGAAGAGCCACCGCTCGCGGATGAACGCGGCTTCACTCGCAGACTGGGCCCACGCGGCGACCGACGTTGTGGCGCACCCGCCCCCACGGACGGATCCCGCGCCTTGCGTCCGCGCCCCCCCCAACGGCGGGACGGCGACCGGAATCGCGAGGTTGGTCACCTCAGAACCGGAAGGCGATCCCGCTGGTCAAACCGAGGGATCCGTTCCATTTGTCGCGATCCGGGGCGTTTGTGAGACGAGGCAGCGACATGACCATTCGTTTGGCCTCGATGTAGAAGAAGAAGCCGTCGCGCAACTCGAAATCGATTCCTCCGGCCAAGTCGAAATTGGTCTGCCAGAAAACACCCAGGTCGGACCCCGCGGCACTGAATATGAATCGGGCGAACCCGATGCCGCCTTTGGCGAAGACGTTGAGGGGTCCGATCTCCCTCGCCGTCACTTTCGCGCCCTGAACCTGGTTGATCAGATTGAGTTTGAGGCCCCCTTCCTCGGGTCCGCGGAAAAACGTGGTGTCCGAGTAAATTCCGAACCGGGGATTCAGATCGTAGACGAAACCGAACCCTCCCCCGTTGAAGCTGTCGTTCTGAAAGGTTAGGCCCTCGGCGCCGGAGTTGTAATTGAAATCGCGAATCGTCTGGTAGTAGAGACGAAACTCGCCGCTCGGCCCTTGGGCAAAGAGCATCGACGAACTCGCCAGCACGGCCAACAAGAACAGAGAAAGATGTTTCACGTGTCCTCCTAATGCGTCAATAGTGAGAAGCAACCCCTTAAGATGAAAGTGAGGGTCCGGAAGGCTCAAAAAGCGTGGACTTCCCCCGCAGTGTTTCCACCAACCCCCTACTTCAAGGTGACGAGTCTAGCACAGGGGGGCCGGAGGCAAGAGCGAAGAACGGCGGATCGACGGATCTCGGCGGGACTCAGGCGTCCTCTTCGTACCAACCGTAGTTGACCGGAATGTAGCTCTGCCACTTCTCCGGCACTTCGTCTTCGGGGAAAATGGCCTCCACGGGACATTCGGGCACACAGGCCCCGCAATCGATACACTCCTCGGGATCGATGTAGAGTTGGGGTTCCTCGCCGAATCCCGCCTCGTCGGCGCGAGGGTGGATGCAATCGACGGGACAGGAGTCCACACAGGCGGTGTCCTTCGTGCCGATGCACGGTTCGGTAATGATGAATGTCATGCAGCTTTCCTTTTCTCCGCCGGCCCCGGAGGGTCAACTCCACAGCTCTGGATACAGATTCTACTTCCTTATCGCTCAGCGAGGGGAAAGTCCGGAAAACGGTACCAGACTTACGGTCGGCGGTACAACATCGGCACGGCCGGGCCGTCGACCCCACCCTCTGAGCCGTCGTCAATCCCTGTGTCCATGGGTATTCCGGTTGATTCCCCGCACTCCTTTCCCTAAACTTGAGTCCAGTGAATCGGACCGAAAGGCTTCTCGACCTGATCACCTATCTCCTGAACGCAAGAGAGCCCATTTCCTGGCGGAAGATCAAGAACCACTTCCCCGACGACTATGCCCGGGGGATCGAGGAATCCAACCAGCGCAAGTTCGAACGAGACAAAGCCGAGCTGATTTCCCTCGGCATTCCCATCGACTACCAGGGCGGCGCGGAAGGTCAGAAGGAGGGCTATCTGATTCGAAAGGAGAAGCTCTTCCTTCCTGAGGTGAAGTTTACTCCTCAGGAGTCTTCGCTACTGATGTTGTCGGCTGGAGCGGTTCTCGAAAACGAAAACTTCCCCTACCGCGACCAACTGGAATCGTCCCTGAGCAAGATCATCAGCCTGCAGCACCACCTCAATCCCGCTCCGGAGGAAATCGGCATCAGCTATGTTCCGCCGGTCAGGAGTACCGCCGGCGCGGGTTTGATCCAGCGGCTTCAGGATGCGCTGGATCGCCGCAAGGTGGTGCGTCTCCGCTATTTCGCCTTCTCCACCGGAGAGACGACGGATCGGACGGTGAATCCTTACGGATTAATCTTCCACAAGGGTAAATGGACGCTCGTCGGTTGGGATCATCTGCGCCAGGGAATCCGGCACTTCGTCCTCAACCGCATCAAGCGGCTTGAGGTCAACCCGAGGAGGCCGGGGACGCCCGACTACGAGATCCCCGAGGACTTCTCGATCCAGAAGTACCAGAATCGGCAGCCATGGGAGCTGGACCTCCATCCGCCACAGACCGCCACGGTTTCCGTCTCGTCCCATCGGCTGAACGAGTTGCTGCCCCAGCTCCGCGGAGCGGAAGCGCTGGGGGAGGGGAAGTACCGTCTGCGGGTGA
>CAYRCA010000280.1:0-6106 GCA_964422565.1 uncultured Acidobacteriota bacterium
TCGCCGCGCGGATCGCGTAGAGCGGACAGTTTCCCTCGGTGATCTCCTGCAGCGCGGTCCGCTCCCCGGCGTCCTCGATGGCGTCGATGTCGCGCTGCTCGACAATCCGAATCACCCGCCTCCGGGCGTCGCGAACGAGGCGTCCCTTGCCACGATTCCGCGGCGGTTCGTAAAGAGCCGACAGAAGGGTCAGATCGGCCTCCCTCGGTCCAAGAACGTGGGTCTCGAACAGTTTGCGAAAGACCTCCGCGCCAACCACGCGGTCCCCCATGGTGACGATGAGAATCGGATTGGCCTCCCTCAGGGCGGAAACACTGAAGGCTTCGAAGGCGGCGAAAGCGGTTCCGCCGGCGGGCCGGTCGGAGAGGACGTAGATATTCTCTCCGCCCAGCGCGGCGGCCACCTCCTCGTGACGATAGCCGACCAGGCAAATCGCCGGCGCGGCGCGAAACTCATGAAAGGCGTCGATCGAGCGGCGGGCCAGGGGCACCCCGCACACCGGCTCGGCACATTTCGGGACTTGGCCGAACCGGGTTCCCTTGCCCGCGGCGAGGACCACCAGGACGGGACGGTCTGCCGCGAAACCGCCGAAGTTCGACAGCGAAGAGGGGTTGAGGATCTTATCGGTCCCAATGCGCGCCTCTCCGTCGAGGCGGGCGATTCTCCGATTCTCCGCCATGGTCGCCGCGCTCTCCCACGATCAGTAGTTTCAAGCTCCGTTACGGAGGCACCCGACGGGCCAGCCGCCTGAGGGAAAGGGTACCCCGCGGGTCGACCCGTGGTAAAGCGTCTCCAGAAACCTGTCACGGTCGATTTGCGGAGAGGGCTGGGATGAGGCCGACGAGATCGATTGAGCCCCAAGATCGGGGCACACCAGATGGGCGGCGGCGAGTAGTAGCTGCCTGCTGCTTGCCCGTTTTTTTCTTGATGGAGAAAAGGGCTCAGCGGCGCCTGAGGCGGAACTCGATCTCCAGCAGGCGGAGTTGCACCTGCGCGGCTTCCTCCTCGCGGCCGAGTTCTCTCAAAAGGGCGGCCCTGTTTTCCAGAGGTTTCACCAGATCGGGATGATAAGGTCCCAGAGCCCCTTCGAAGATGGCGATGGTCCGTGCCGAAAGGGGTTCGGCTTCCTCGTACCGGCCCTGTTCGAAGTAGAGCACCATCAAATTGTTCAGTGTGTCCGCCACCTGGGGGTGGTCGGGTCCGAGCAGCTTCGTCCGGAGTTCCAGGGCTTCACGGTAATAGTCACCGGCCTCGACGTGCCGTGCCAGTCGCCGGCAGGCCACACCCAGATTGCTCAGAATATCCCCCCGCTCGGGATGTCCCGGAGGCAGAATGTCCAGGGATCGCCTGAGCACCTTTTCCGCCTCGCCCGGATCGCCCCTGTGGAGAAGGATCGTACCCAGATTGTTCAGGCTCACGGCAACACGGGGATCCTCCTGGCCCAGTTGCTTCTCGTAGATCCGCAGGGCGCCGCGGTAAGATCGCTCGGCATCGTCAAACCGCCCGCGTCGGCGGTGGACATCCCCCAGGCCCTCCAGGCTGTGGGCCACCGAAAGATGCTCTTGCCCGAGGTGTTCTTCGCCGATCGCGCGGCTCCGCCCATAGGCCTCTTCAGCCTCACGATATTGTCCTTGAGCCCGCCGCAGGTCTCCCAAAAAGTTCAAGACCACGGCAAGATCGGTGCCCTCCGGGCCCTGAACCTCCTCATAAATCCGGAGTGAGCTTTGTAGGGTCTCCTCCGCCCGGCGCCAGTCTCCAAGCCTCAGATAGAGTCGGCCAGCCAGCGCCTGCGTCTGGGCCAACCGGGGGTCCCGCAGGCCGAAGCCCTCCGCCTCCCGCAGGGCCTCCTGGTAATGGCGCTCCGCATCCCGGTACCGACCCTCGTCCGTTGCTCTCAGGGCGGCTTCGAGGAAACTCCCCCAGGGTTCCCCCGGGACTTCACCCCGTTGAACCGGATTCACAGCCAGGAATACGACGAGGACGATGGGTACCGGGGTCATGTGCCTGTCCTCTCCCGCCCCGAGCGGGGCCAGAGGTCGTCTATGGGCGCTCTTCGCCCGCCACGAGTATACCCGAGGTCGGTCCCGGCGCCCACCCGCCGCCGGGCTACTGACACCCGCCGCCGAGCTCGTTAGTGGGGAGATCTTGCCAACCTCTCGCCTTTCCGAGGTGTTCAGGACCGTTCTCTCCGTCGTCGCCCCTTACCCCAATTCCGGAAAGAAACACTCCCACCCGGCCAGCGTAAAAGTAATTGCGGTTGGTGGGACTGGATCGCCGTGGTCCATCCTCCTTTAAACGTTGAGGGGTGGGCGGTTGGTCCGGTGGGAATGTTGGCTGAAAGAGGAGTAGACTAGACCTGAAACCTCGGGTGTTTTTATGGCGTCCGAGGGAGGGGGTGAGTTCTTCTAAGCCTCGAGGTGTCGTAAGGTGAAAAAAGTCATCCTGTTGTTGATTCTGGTCGGCCTTCTTTCGATCATCGGCTTTCGGCTCTACGAGGAGCTTGGGACGGCTTCAGCCCAGCCCCCGGGACCCGGCGGCCCGGGAGGTGGCCGCGCGACAATGCTCGTCGATACGGCCGAGGCGGCGCCGCGGCTGTTCACCTCCCGACTCGAGATTCTGGGCGAGCTCAGGCCGCAGGCCTCCGTCGAAATCATGTCGCGCGTCAGCGGCCGATTGCGGGAGCTCCTGGTCGAAGGGGGCGACGGCGTTCGGTCCGGCCAGCTGCTCGCGGTGGTTGACGACGAGGATCTTCGGCAACAGATTCAACGGGCCGAAGCCGCCGTGCTGGTCGCCCGCGCCGGAGTCAATCGAGAACGGGCGACTCTAGAGAACCTCAGCATCCAGGCCGACCGCTATCGGGAGCTTCACGAGGAGGCGCTGGTTTCCACCCAGGATCTTCAGGACGTCGAGAGCCGCATGCTTGCGGCTCAAGCCCAGCTGGAGCTGGCCGAGGCAATGGTCCAGCAGGCGGAGGCGTCACTCCGAGAGCTGAAGGTCCAGCAGGAGCAGACGCTGATCTATTCTCCCCTCGATGGCTTCGTCGGAACGCGCCATCTGGATCCGGGCGCTCTGGTAAACTCCAGTGTCCCCATCGTGAGCGTTCTGGATGTGAGCCGATTAAAAACCATCATTCCCGTCACCGAGGTCGCTTTGAGCAAGGTTCGGGTGGGACTGTCCGCCCAGGTGGTGGTGGAGGCCTATCCGGGCGAGACCCAACGGGGAGTGATCACCCGCATCAGCCCCTTTCTGAACCCGGACACCCGAACGGCCGACGTCGAAATCGAGATCCCGAACGCCGCGGGGCGCCTTAAGCCCGGCATGTTCGCCCGCGTGGCCGTGGACGCGGACTTGCCGCGATCGGTTCTGGCCGTGCCGCGCGCCGCCCTTCTGACGAGGGGCGATCAAATGGGGGTGTACCTCCTGTCCGACGATCTCGTCACCCAGTACCGGCGCGTTTCCATCGGCCGCGTCGAGGAAGGTTTTGTCGAGATCGTCGAGGGGCTGCAGGAGGGCGCGCGGGTCGTAACTTCGGGCGCGCAACAACTCAACGAAGGTGACCGAGTGAGGATAGGATGAAACTTCCCGACCTGGCAATTCGACGACCTGTTTTCGCCTCCGTGGTGTTCCTGATCCTGACGCTGGTTGGGGCGGTTTCATTCCTGCGGCTTCCGGTCGACCTGATGCCCGACATCGCCCTGCCGAGCATCACCGTCACCACCCGTTACGAGGGAGTCGGACCGGAGGAGATGGAGGAGCTGATCAGCATTCCCATGGAACGGGCCCTCGCCTCCACCCCGGCGGTCAGGGAGATCATTTCGACCTCTTCCGAGGGAACCAGCGCGATCCGGATTTCCTTCGAGTGGGGCACGGATATCGACGTCGCGCTGGACGACGTGCGAACGCGAGTGGACCGGGCGCGCGGCCAGTTGCCCCTCGAGGCGACGGCGCCCTCCATTTTTAAGTTCGATGTCACCGCTTTCCCGATCATGGCCCTCGGGGTCTCGAGCGACATGCCGCCGCGCGAGTTGCGGGAGTTCACCGAAAAGCAGATCCAGTACCGTTTCGAAAGGATTCCCGGTGTCGCTCAAGCGGATATATGGGGCGGACTGCGGCGCGAGATCCACATCAACCTGGACCGGAAGAAGATGCACGCCCTGCGAATCAGCCCGAGCCAGGTCATCTCCGCTGTGCGCCGGGAGAACCTGAACGAGCCGGCGGGGCACGTCATCGAGGGAAATTTCGAGCTTCTGCTGCGGACCCAGGGAGAATACATGTCCCTGGAGGAGATCCGCCAAACCATGGTCACCCGTCGAGAAGGCAGGCCGATCTACGTCTCCGATCTCGCGACGGTGCACGATAGCCACTCGGAGATCCGGAACCTAGTCCGGGTCAACGGACAGCCCGGTTTGAGGATGGCGATCCGAAAGCAGTCGGGGGGAAACACGGTCGAAGTGTCCCGGCTGGTCGCCGTCGAGGTTGAAAGACTCAACCGCGATTTTCCCCATATCCAGATCTCGACCATCTTCGACTCGGCCGTCTATATCGAGAGAGCGGTGGCCAACGTCCGCAACGCCGCCCTGTACGGATCGATTCTGGCGGTGTTCGTCCTGCTGCTGTTTCTCCGCAACCTGCGCAGCACGCTGGTGATCGCGATCGCCATCCCCATATCGGTCATCGCCACCTTCGGGTTGATGTACTTCTACGGCTTCACCCTGAACACGGTGACTTTCGGCGGGCTGGCCCTGGGGGTGGGGGTGCTTCTCGATAATTCGATCGTCGTACTGGAGAACATCTTCCGACATCGGCAGGATGGAAAGGAGAAGATCGAGGCGGCCCGGACCGGGGCCACCGAAGTGGCGGCGGCCATCACGGCCGCGACATTGACGACGGTGGTCGTCTTCCTTCCCGTTGTCTTCATGGCGGGGGTGTCGGGGGTCATCTTCCAGCAGCTTGCCTGGGTCGTGTCGTTCGCTCTCTTCGGCTCCCTGATGATCGCCCTGACCCTGGTCCCCCTCTTGGCCAGCCGCTTTATTCGGGTCCGGGAGCCGAACCCGAACCGCTTCGGGTACCGTTTTGTCCACGGGACACAGAATCTGCTCGAAAGCCTCGACCGCAGCTACTCGGAGGGCATCCGCTGGTCTCTGAGGCATCGCTGGATCGTGGTGGGCTTCAGTTTGCTGGCCGTGGGCTCCGTCCTGTTTCTGATTCAGTTCATCGGATTCGAGTTTCAGCCGGAAGCCGACGAGGGGGAGGTCCGGGTCAATCTGGAACTGCCGGAGGGATCGCGTCTCGAGGCCACGAACGAGTTCGCGATACGGGCCGAGGAAGTGATCAGAGAACTCGTTCCCGAAGCGACCAACGTTCTGACCGAGGTCGGCGCCGCAGGCGGCTGGCGTGTGGCCAACACGAACACGGCGAGCATGCGCATCAGCCTCGCTCCCCAGTCGGAGCGGCGGCGCAGCAGCCATGAGATCGCCAATGTGCTACGGCCGCCCTTGGAGGAGCTGGCCGGTGTGATCGCTCGGACCCGGGCCAGCGGAGGCAATTTCGTTCTGCGGCTGGCTCAGGGGGGGGGGGACGCCGGGCGGTTGAGCTTGGACATCCGGGGTTACGACCTGAGCGACAGTTACCGCGTGGCGGTCGAACTTCGGCGGATTCTTGAGTCGACCGAGGGAATCTCCGACGCCCGGGTCGATCGCGCCCTCGGACGGGCCGAGAGCCGGATCTACGTCGACCGGGAGAAGGCGGCGACCATGGGGTTGTCGGTCTCCGAAATCGCTACGACCATCCGGACGGCCCTGGGGGGCACGACCGCCGGCTATTTCCGCGAGAGGGGCGACGAGTACGAGATCCGGGTGCGCTTCCAGGAGGGGGACCGCCTCGACACCGCCGATGTCGCCGCGATCCCGGTACAGACGCCGGGTGGAATGGTGGTGCCGCTCGATTCTCTGGTTCGCTTCGAGCGGAGTGAGGGACCGGTCTCCATCAGCCGGAAGGATCAACAACGCGTCGTCACGGTTTCGGGAAACCTCAGCGGAACCCGAGACATGGGGTCCATCGTGGGCGAACTCCAGGAGCGGATCGGTTCTCTACAGCTTCCCCCCGA
>CAYRCA010000281.1:0-6092 GCA_964422565.1 uncultured Acidobacteriota bacterium
CCCGAGGCCGCGATGACTTCCTCCGATCGGAACTCGACCTTTCCAAACTTAGCCGTGTCCACACTTCCCGCCATGAAGCCTCTCCCTCAACCGAGATAATCGAAGAGGTTCCCCTGCCGCATTCTCGATCCGGCGCCCAGAGAGGCCGACAGGGCGGTCTCCGACTGAACCATCCGCGAAATCGCCTCCGCCATGTTGGCGTCCTCCAGTTGGCTCACCTCGGAGGTCAGGTCCAGGAGGCGGCTCTCCAGCCTGGCTTGCGCCGCGTCGGCCTTCTGAATCCCGTGGCTGATCGTGAAGCGGGCCCGGTCGATGGCCTTGCCGGCCTCCTGAAGCATGGCCAGGGACTGTGTCGCACCGTCGATATCGGAGTTTTCCAGCCGCTCGATCAAAACCTTGAGCGTGTTGATCAGTTCGGCTCCCGGGGCGGAGAAGACTTCCGTCCCGGTCACGTTGACACGAACCTTTTCGCCCTCCGAGACCTCGATGTCGAGGCCGACCTCGTCCCCCTGGTAGGTATAGGTTCCGTCCGCCTCCCGCCGCAGGGGGTTCTGGTCTACCCGGGATCCGGAGAACAGGAACAGCCCGTCCACCGAGGTGGAGGCCAGCTGGACGATCCCCTCCAGGACCCCCTTCAACTCGTCGGCGATAGCCCTCCGACTCTCATCGCTGGTCGTTCCGGTCAAACCGAAGATCGTCCGCTCCGAAGCCTGGATCACCAGGTTGCGGAGCGAATTGAGCGCCGAGGAGGCGTTTCCCAACTTGGCGCGGGACCGGTTGATGTTTCGGAAGTACTGGTTAACCCGCGACACCTCGTCCTGAATGCGCACCAGTCGGGCGCTGTCCGCGGGCGCGTCGGAGGGAGCGTGAATGCGCTTCCCGGTACTGACCTGCCGGTTCCACTCGTACCATCGTCGCCGAGCGTCCTCGAGGTTCCTGAGGTAATCCTGGATCATGGTGTTTTCCGAGATTCGCATGACCGATGCTCCTATCGAACGAGGTTTAGAGTTTCCTCCAACAGTTGATCCAGCACCCGAATCAACCGGGCGCTGGCCTGATACGACCGCTGATACTGAAGCAGGTTCACGGCCTCCTCGTCGAGAGATACCCCGGAGACCGACTCCCTTTGAGCCTCGAGCTGCCGCAGAACCTTGTCCTGAAAATCGAGGTTGGTCTGGATTCCCCTTGAAGCCAGACCCACGTCGAAAACGATCAGGGAATAAAAATCACGCAGGCTCTGATCCCCCAAGCCCGACACGCGAAGATCCCGCAGGTCGGCCAGCGCCTGGGCGTTCGACCCGTCGCCGATTCCGACCCCGGGACCGGCCGCCGCAATGGCCCGATGATCCGAGACGGCCAGGGCGATCGTCCGGGCTTCCTCGCCGGGAACGGCCGAAAAGAAGGCCCCGCCGGCGTTGCCGTCCAGGTCGAACCCGTTCTCGTGCGCCTCGTTGACCACCGCAACCAGGTGGGCCGCCAACTCGTTGATCGCCTCCCGGGCGGATTGGAGCGTGTTGTTCTGAAAGTCCAGAAGCCCGCCCAGCTTGCCGCCGCCGATCTCAGCCGAGATGTCGCCGTCCCGATGGGTGACCGTCGCTCCCGTGTCGGTGGGCGTGACGCCGAGGGTGTAGGCCTCCGAGCCCACCAGCAGGAGTCGACCGGAGGGGGTCGAGATAATCATGTTGCTCGACTGGTCGACCTGGACCTGGACGGAGAGTTCTTCGGAAAGCCGATTGAGTAGCAATTGCCTCTCATCGTAAAGGGTGCCCCCATCCTGGCCCCGATTCAGCATCGGCACAAGCTTGAGGTTGATCTGACCGATTCTCGACAGCAAATCGTTGATGTTGTGGACCGAGTCCTCGATCCGGTACTGATTGCCCGCGTCCAGCGTGTCCAACTGCACCGCGGTGTTTTGGATCGACCAGGCCAACTGGGAGCCCTCGGCAATCACAATCTGGCGCAGAGCGGCCGACGAGGGTTCTCCGGCCAGATCGAGAAAGGAGTCGAAGAATCGGGACAGCTGGTCGGAGATTCGGGCACCCTCGGCGCCGGCCACGATGGTCTCCAGCTGGGTGACCCCGAGCTGCTGGCCCTGGTAGAAACCCTTGGCCTGGTGCTCGGCCAGGATCCGCGCCTCGATGAAAACGTCTCGAATGGACTGGATCCGGAGGATCTCGGCACCGCTACCAAGAACCCCGAAGGGGCGCTCCTCGACGGGTCCCGGAGCAAAGACGATCCTCCGACGGCTGTAACCCTCGGTGGTGAGATTGGCGACATTCTCGTTGACCACCGAGATCCCGGTCTGCATGTTGGTCAACGTTCTCAGACTGAGGTGGAGCGCACCGAAGATACCGCCCATAGCCTATGCCCTCACTCCGCGCCGGGCGACCCGATGCCGCCCGGTCTGGAGGAATCCCTCGCCATCGTAGTGACCGCTCTCCTCGCCCAGCAGAGGTCGGAGTATGGCCTCTGAGAAGGAGAGGGAGTTGAAGATGAAGCGTCGGCTCCGGTCGACAGCCTGCTGAACCTCTTGAACGGTTCGGTTCAGCGCGCCGAGATGGTCCCGCACCTCCCCCAGGGGCGCCTCGCCCTCTCGAAGCAGATCGCCCAAGGACCGCTTCTCCGTCAGTTCCAGGATCCTGGCGTGCAGGTTCCGGATGTCCTCTACAAGCCGCTCCTCCGAGATCCGGAGGGCGTCGGCGGCCTCCAGATCGCGGCTCAGATAGCAGTCCAACCGGCGCGACTCCTCCGACGACAACCGTCCGTAGCAGTCGAGCAATTGGGACAACAACAGTGGCAATTGGTCGAGCGATGGGTTCATATCCGCACGCTGATGTGGACTTGATCCTCGGGTTCGCCGGCCTCGGGAGCCCGCTTCCGATCGGATTCGGACTCCTTCTGAAAAGGGAACCGGGATCGGCCTTTTCGCCGCTGGGGGGGCCTCTCGGGCTCGACCCGCTGCCAGCGAGATCGGATCTCTGATACGCGATCGATCATCTCTCCACTCCTTTAACGGGATCGCGAGGAGAGCCGGCGGCGTTTCGAGGCGAGACTTGATCCGGCCCGATCAGACGCTCCTATCGATGAGGCTGCCGGTGATCATCGCCTCGGCGACCTCCTCGGCCCGTATGTTGTAGGTCCCGGCCTCGACCTGAGCCTTGATCGCGGCGACACGCCGAGCACGAACCTCCGCACTCTCCGGAGCGACGCGGGTGAGGTGCTGCAGTTCCTTGCCGGTCACCGAGAACTCGAGCCGGTCCCGAGGAGCCTGCTGTTCCCGCGCCTTCGGCGTCTCCGGTTGGGAGGCGGCGTCCTTCTGGTGGATCTGAAAATCACGTTCTATGTAATGATTTTCGCCGTGAATCTTCATTGCGCTTCATCCTCTGGGAGAGGGCATATTCTTCTTCCGACCGTAACTATCGGAGTAAACCGTCAGAATCTTTAGACGATTCTCCCTTACCGGTTATCCAATGCCCCCTGAAACCTCAAAGGATCCACCTGGCGCCCCCGACTCTCAACCTCAATGTGAAGGTGGGGACCCGTCGCTCTTCCCGTACTGCCCACCGAGCCGATACCCTGGCCTTGGGCTACCTCCTCTCCCTCCTTGACCTTTAGGTCCCTCAAGTGCGCGTATCGGACGCGCGTGCCTCTGTCGTTCTCAACAACGATAGTGTTGCCGAAGCCGCCTTGCGGGCCGCTGAACACAACCCGGCCCGCCGTTAGAGACTTGACCCGGGTCCCTTCCGGGGCGGCCAGATCGACCCCTCGATGGTAACGCCAGTCTCCGGAGAAGGGGTCCCTTCTCCAACCCACACCCGACGAAAGACGCGAGTCCCGCACGACCCCCGAGAGATCCGCTCCCGCGTCGTGAGAAGAACCGACGGCCGGCGAACCGATCGCGCCGATCCCGCGCCGCGCCGAATGGGCGTCCAGTTCCTTCAGTTGTTGATAGACGGTCTCGGCAAGACCGATCCCCCCCCGTTCCGCCAGCGCGCGGGCGAGGGCCTGATCCATCATCGACGTATAGATGTCCTGCCCGGTGGTTCCCTCGAACAGCCCATCCTCACCCATTCCCTCCCGCATCACGGACAACAGTTGGGACAGGAAGAGCGCCTCGAACTCACGGGCCACCTGCTTGATCGGGTCGCCTCCCCGCGGTTGAGACTCCGACGCCCGCGAAAGGTGGAACTGAGCGATTCCGCCGATATCGTAGGACATTGTTCTCGTTGCCTCAGTTCCCGAGACCGGGTCGCGGGCTTCGGGGCCCGAATCCGGTTTCCCCCTGCCTAAATGATCTCCAGTTCCGACTGAAGGGCGCCCGCCGCCCTGATGGCCTGGATGATGGCCAGGATGTCCCGCGGCGTCGCGCCGATGGCGTTCAGCGCCCGCACGACCTCCTCGATGCTGGCCCCCTCCCCGATAGTCAACTGTTGGCCGCTTTCCTCCTCCACCTCCACAATGTGTTCGGGCACGACCACCGTCTGCCCGTCGGAAAAGGGTCCCGGCTGGGAGATGGCGAAGTGAGTGCCGATCTGCACGGTGAGCGCGCCATGGACGATGGTGACCGGTGCGATCTTCACTTGGCCGCCAAAGATGATGGTGCCCGTCTTTTCGTTCAGGACCACCTTGGCGACCCGATCAACCTCCAGCACCTCGTTCTCGATTTGGGAGATAAACTCGACGATCCGCTCCCGGTAGGCGTCGGGTACGACGATCTCGACGGTCCGGCTGTCCAACGGCTCGGCGACGCTCAGCTTTACCCGCCGGTTCACCACCTGGGCCACGCGGTGGGCCGTCGAGAAGTCCGCCTCGTTCAGAATCAGGCGCAGAGTGGGTCTGCCCCGCAACTCGAAGCCGACTTCCCGCTCCACCAGCGCGCCCTGCGGTATCCGACCGGCGGTGGGCTGATTCTTCTGAACCGATGCCGTTGCCGTTCGGGCCGCGAAACCTCCGATCGAGACGGCCCCCTGCGCCACGGCGAAGACCTCCCCGCTGGCGGCCTTAAGGGGGGTCATCAGAAGGACGCCTCCCTGGAGACTGTTGGCGTCGCCGATGGATGAGACCGTCACGTCGATCTTTCCGCCCGCTCGAGCGAAGGGGGGCAGGGTTGCCGTCACCATGACCGCCGCGGTGTTCGACACTTGGATCGAGCGGGGATCGACCACGATTCCCTCAAGCTTGAGAAGGTTGCTCAGCGTCTGTGTGGTGAAACGAGTTTGCCGACTGTCTCCGCTACGGTCCAGACCGACCACCAACCCATATCCGATGAGCTGGTTGTCGCGAACACCCTGCACGTGGGAGATGTCCTTGATCCGGGACGTCGAGGCCCCCGTTGGGACGGTCGTCGCCAGCATCGACGCAAGGAAGAGAACGCAGATCGCGTAGTTGTTCTTCATGGCGTTCAGAAGGGCCAGATTCCAGATAGAATCCTGTAGAGAACGCCCGGCTTCTGGGCGTCCGAAACCAGACCTCGACCGGTCACCTCCAGCTCCATCTCGGCGATCCTCGAGGAGAGCACCGTGTTGTCCACGGTGACATCCGCCGGCCGAACCACGCCGCGCAACGTCACGATCTGGCGCTCTCCGTTGATCACCACCTCGCGGTTACCCTCGATCAGGAGGTTCCGGTTGGGAAAGACCTCGACGACCCGGGTTGTGATGGTGGTCGAGAGCACGCTTCGTCGGGATGTGGACGCGTCGCCGCTGAACTGGGACGACTGGGAAATATCCACCAGGTTGGCCAGTTCGGCAATCCTCCCCTCGAGCCCGGCCAGGCTGCTGTACTGCTTGTCCACGTTGGAGCTCTTGGCGGTTTCCGTACTCGCCTCGCTGACCGCGCTGGTCGACTCCAGGACCTGGATCGTCAGGATATCGGCCGGCCGCCTCGCCTTCACATCACGAAAAGCATCGCCATAGCCGGCCCGATCGGTCCAGACCGAACCCTCCTCCTCAGCCGCGTCCGCGCCGACCGACCGGGCCAGGCGGACATAGTCGTCCAGTCCCCGGCTCACCGTCGACGGTCGACTGGAGGGACCGCAGGCCGGAACGATCAGTGCCAAAATCGCCAGAATACCAACCGCTTGATGGTTCATT
>CAYRCA010000282.1:0-6073 GCA_964422565.1 uncultured Acidobacteriota bacterium
CAGAGGCGAACGGATGTTCCGGGGCCGGTTCGTGTAGTCGCAGATGATCCAGGGAGCGATCAGAATGATGGGAAAAACGGTGGAAAGCCCGGCGGCGGAAATGCCCGCTATGAGCACCATGGCGGCCAGGGTTCCGCCGATGGGTTCGAACAGGTGAATCATCTCCACCGTGTTTTCCAGCCGCAGCCCCATGACGTGGAGCGTTCCCGCCGAAACGGCCATGATGACGCCGCTCAGAAGAAGCATGGTGCCCGCGGACACAAATGCGTCCGTTCTCTCCCGACGCAACTCCCCAACGGTCCAGCCCTTCTCCGCAACCACGATACTTCGGATCACGAAGACCGCCGCCGAGGCGGTGGTTCCCGCCATGGCGGCCACCAGCCCGAAGGCCCCCGGCTCCCTGGGAATCCTCGGAACCATGCCCGCAAGGATCACTGAGAGCCTCGGCTGTACGAGAATGAAGACAAAAATGAAGCACAGCCCCATGAGAATGACGAAGACGGTGAGTATCTTCTCGAAGGTTTGATAGCGGCCGTGCCAGAGCAGCGCGTATAGACCCACAACCAGGCAGATGCTGATCCAGAGGGTACTGAAGCCGCTCCCTCCCCAGAAAATCCGGGAGGCCTCCTGAAGCAGGTCGGAGACGATCCCCATGATTCCCATCAGCGCCAGGATCTCGCCCACGATCAGAGCGGCGATGATGTACAGGGCCAAGGGCTTGCCGAAGCGAAACCGCGTCCTGAAGTTGTAGAGGGCCGTCCGCCCCGTGACGAGGGTCATGCGACCGTAGGCGACGAGAAGAACGAAGGTGAAGACGCAGGAGAGAAACAGCGCCCAGAACAGGGTCATGCCGTGGGTGGCGCCCGACATGGCCATGGTGGTGACGCTGCCGGTGCCGATGTTGTATCCGATCAAAAACAGGCCCGGACCCACAAGCGCCAGGACCTTCACCGCGCCTTTACCCAAATACTTCCTCAAGACTCCAAACCTCCTTGACCGCTCGATCGTCCGCCAATTCTTCCCCACCAAGGGCCTGTTGGCAAGAACAACCGCCTTCCAGCGGGTCGCGAAACATACAGCCGCACCGGATCAGAGGCCGACCCCGCAGGGCGGAACTTGCTTTGCAGCCAAACACGGAGGGCGTTAAAGTAGGTTTCATGTGGAGGTATTGGATGAAAGTGGGATTCCCTCGTTGTTTCGGCCGCTTCTCTTCCCGTCGGCGGATCACGCTTCCGACCGCTTTCAGCCTCGTTTTCTTCGTCGGGTCAGCCTCGGCCCAGGAGACATCGCGGGTGGAAGGGCTTTTGTACTGGGATCGGTCGCCGGCGGTCATCGAGATCAAGGACGGGAAGATCGAACGTATCCTGCGCCGTGAGCACCGGGCCGGCGCGGAGGACCATCTGTTCTTCATCTCACCGGGGCTGATCGACAACCAGGTGAACGGTTACGACGGCGTGACCTTCTCCTCGGCCGAACTGACCCTGGATGGAGTCCGCCGCGCGACTCGGGCGCTCTGGAGGGACGGCGTCACCACATACCTTCCCACCCTCACCACGAATGCCCACGAGACGTTGCTCCACGCCTTCTCGATTCTGGCTCGGGCGGCCGAGGACGGCGAAATCGGTCTCTCCATTCCGGGCTTCCACCTCGAGGGGCCCTACATATCGCCCGAGGACGGGTACCGAGGATCGCATCTGCTGGAACACGTCCGACCGCCCCGTTGGAGCGAGTTCCGGCAATATCAGCAGTCCGCGCAAGGCGGAATCCGGCAGGTCACGCTGGCGCCGGAGACCGAAGGCGCCATGGAGTTCATTCGACGGTGTGTGGAGAACGGGATTCGGGTGGGGCTCGGACACCATAACGCCTCGGCGGCGATGATTCGAGAGGCCGCCGACGCGGGAGCCGCGATCTCCACCCATCTGGGAAACGGGTGCGCCAATCTGATCCATCGGCACGACAATCCCCTCTGGCCCCAACTGGCGGAAGGGCGCCTGTCGGCAAGCATCATCGCCGACGGCATCCACCTGAGGCCCGAGCAGGTTCGGGTGTTCTACAGCGTTAAGGGAAGTAGGGGTACGATCCTGACATCCGATGCCACCCAATTCGCCGGCATGCCTCCGGGCGAGTACACGGTGGACGGCCGCCGGCTCTTGGTCACTCCGGAGGGGATGGTGACCTACCCGGCGCAGAACGTGCTGGCCGGTGCGGCGGTGCCCCTCACCACGGGCGTGTCCAACCTCATGGCCTTCACCGACTGCTCCCTCGCCGATGCGGTCCATGCCGCCACGCGCAATACGGCGCGCCTATTGGGTTTGGACGACCGAGGGGAGATTCGGCCGGGGAGCCGCGCCGACTTGATTCTTTTCACCTTCGAGGAGGGGAGGATCCAGATCCAGAGGACGCTGGTGGCGGGCCGGACCGTCTATGAAAGGCAGTAAGGACAATGGAGAATGCTGCCGAGGAAGACAGGTCCGACGGGCCTGTCGGGCCCGACCGGTCCGACATGCCTGGGGCCGGGAAAGGCTTGACCTCCGGGAGGCCGCCGAGACCGGGCGGGGACCGGGCTGGAAGCCAGGCTGGAGGCCCGTCCTCCAATCCCTCGGGCTTTGAATCCGCAGGCCAAGATGGCATTATCTTGCCCCTATGGAGAAGCGCCCGCGTCGCTACGTCTGCATCCACGGTCACTTCTATCAGCCCCCACGCGAGAACCCCTGGACGGAAAGGATCGAGAGGCAGACCGGAGCGGAGCCCTACCACGACTGGAACGAGCGTATCACCGCGGAATGCTACCGGCCGAACTCGGCGGCCCGAGTTCTCGGCGCCGACGGCGAGGTGGAACGGACTGTCAACAACTACTCGAAGATCAGCTTCAACTTCGGTCCCACGTTGTTGAGTTGGCTGCGGCCGGCGGCGCCGGACGTGTACCGGGCGATTCGCTCGGCGGATCGCAAGAGTCGCCGCCGTTTCTCGGGGCACGGTTCGGCGCTGGCCCAAGCCTACCATCACAGCATCCTGCCGTTGGCCAACCGTCGCGACAAGGCGACGGAGATCCATTGGGGCGTCCGGGACTTCGAGCATCATTTCGGGAGAGAACCCGAGGGAATTTGGCTGCCCGAGACGGCCGTGGACATTGAGACGCTGGATATCGCGGCCGAGGCGGGTCTTCGCTTTACGATCCTGAGTCCCCTGCAGGCCGCCCGGGTGCGCCCTCCCGGTGGTTCCAAGTGGGTGGATGCGTCGAACGGCGCGTTCGACACCGGGCGGGCTTATCGGATCGCACTCCCTTCGGGCCTGCCTTTCGCTCTCTTCTTCTATCACGGCGCGATCGCCCAAGCGGTGGCGTTCGAGCACCTGCTCTCCAACGGCGAAAGCCTCGCGACGCGCCTGCTGGGCCTGCACGCGGAGGGCGAGGAGCCTCGACTGGCGCATATCGCGACCGACGGAGAGACCTACGGCCACCACCATACCTTCGGGGAGATGGCGCTCGCCTACGCCCTGAGGACGATAGAACGGAGCGGGAGTGCCGCACTGACGGTATACGGCGAGTTCCTGAGCCGGCATCCACCCGAAGGGGCGGTGGAGATCCTCGAAAAGACATCGTGGAGCTGTACCCACGGCGTGGAGCGATGGCGCGCCGACTGCGGCTGCCGAACCGGGGGAGAACCCGGCTGGAACCAGCAGTGGCGGGCGCCGCTGCGCGAAGCGTTGAATTGGCTTCGCGATTCGGTCGCCTCGCTCTATGAATATGAGGCGAGCCGTTATCTGTGCGATCCGTGGGGCGCCCGCGACGACTATATCGAGCTGATCTTGAACCCGTCGAAGGAGGCCCGACGGAGATTCTTCTCCCGTTGGGCACCGGGACGGAGGCTCGGGGAGGAAAACAAGGAACGGGTGCTCAAGCTGCTGGAGGCCCAGCGACAATCGCTGATGATGTTTACCAGCTGCGGGTGGTTCTTTCACGATCTCTCCGGCACCGAGACCATCCAGGTTCTGCGCTATGCCGCCCGCCTGCTGGAGCTGGTGCGGGATCTCTTCGGATTGGATCTCGAGGAGGGATTCCTGGAGATGCTGTCCGGCGCGCGGAGCAACATCCCGGAGGAGGGGGACGGGCGAACGGTCTTTGTCCAGCGCGTCCTGGCCGCTCGCCCGGCACAGGGGTAGGCGAACCCACTCCGACCCACTCCCGGTCCCGGAAGACACGGCGAGCCGCCATTCCGTCTTCGGTGGCGGGCACGCGGCCGCGCGCCGGCCGGCATGGACGGGCCCCGGGGGGACACTAGGATGGGTGGGGACAACCGAGAGAGGAGGAGGTCTCTACAGCGACTTCTACATCCACAACATCGACGAATGCTGCTGGATGAAGGACGCTTGGCCGGTCAAGGCCCAGGGAATGGGCGGCCGTCACAACCGCGGCGAAAACGTGGATCAGACTTCGACAGTTACTCGAACGTGGATCAGAACTTCGACAGTTACTCGGTGGAATACACTTTCGCCGACAACACCACGCTGCTGGTGAAGGCACGCTCCATCGAGGGGTGCCGCGATGAGTTCGCCAGCTACGCCCACGGCACCAAGGGATCGGCGATCATCTCGACCTCGGTCCACACCCCCGCTTTAACCCGCATCTACGGGACCCAGAACATCGACAACGAAGCCGATCTGGTGACGGAGGACTCTCCCGCACCGGTGCAAGCCGACGCCTCGGGCCGGTATCCGGTTCCCGAGCCCGGCGTAAAGATGCGGGAGTACTAGACCGCGGCCGAATAGACCGAGCGGATCGAATCGACGATGTGATCGTCGATCCGGGCCGTGTACCGCACCCCCACCCTCACTTGGACGAAACGGTCGAAGATGTCGAGCGTCTGCCGGCAGGAGTCGGGGCCGTATTGGATGGCCTTGCCCTCCGGGGTGTTGAACGACGGCCAAGCCCGATGTCGCGCCCGCTTCCGGATCACCGACTCCTCGATGGGCAACAGAATGGACCCGGTCAGGGTCGACGCGGGGACCCTTCGCTCGCGCAGTTCGGCGATACAACGGTCGCGGCGCGCGCGATCTCCCATGTCGAAATAGACCGCGAAGCCAATGTCTCCCTCGGGGTCGGGCAGGCGCCGCAACCGGATGCCGGGCAGGCTCCGAATCCCCTCGCGGATTGCGCCGGCGTGCTGGCGGCAGTGGGCGATCATGGTGTCAAGCTTCGTCAACTGCGCGCCGAGCACGGCCCCGGTGAACTCGTTCATCCGGAAGTTCTCGCCCGCGAAAGGCTCGACGGCGGTCTCTCCAATCCGGTCGGTAAAGACGGCGCGGGCGGTCCCCACGTCGTGAAAACGGACGGCCCGCTCGTAGATAACGGGGTTGCCGGTGACCACCGCGCCACCCTCGCCCGAGGTAATCATCTTGTTGATCTGGAAGCTGTAGATACCCACGTCGCCGATGCTCCCCAGCTTTCTGCCGCGGTGCGAGCCGCCGACGCACTGGGCGCAATCCTCCAGCACCATCAGCCGGCGCCGCTCCGCGATCTCCATGAGGGAATCCATGTCGCAAGGCGTGCCGAGCAGATGCACCGCGAGAATGGCACGCGTCCGGGGCGTGATCCTGCGCTCCACATCGGCCGGGTCCAGGTTGAAGCTGTCGTCGATGTCGGCGAACAAGGGCAATGCGCCGGCGTGGACCACGCAGGTGTAGTCCGACCACCAACTGTAGGCGGGTACGATCACCTCGTCTCCCGGGCCGATGTCCAGACCGGTGATGGCGCAGTCCAGGGCGGCGGTGCCGGAGGTGACGCCCAGGGCGAAACGCGTCCTCATGTGGCGCGCGAAAGCCTCCTCGAACTCCCGGACCTTGACCGGGTCTCCGGGTCCCCAGTATCGGAAGGGGGAGCCGGACTCCACCACGTCGAGGAGCGCCCGTCTCTCCCGCTCGTCGTAGAACTGCGGGCCCACGTAGCCCGGCTCGATGCGGTCGATGTCCGCCGGTGTGAAACCGGCGGCGGCGGCGCTCACCGTGCCGGAACTCGATGAGAGAGCCGCCGCCGACCAGGCTCCGAAGCCCACGGCGACGAACCGACGACGGGTCA
>CAYRCA010000283.1:0-6045 GCA_964422565.1 uncultured Acidobacteriota bacterium
ACTCGTCGCTCGGCGAGACCCCGAGAAGAGGGGTCGATCGAGATGTGCGGGACTCCCCCGGCGGGGCGCTCCGCAACAACGAACGACGCGGATGAACGGCTCGCCGGTGGCCACCGGGCGCTCCCGACGCGGAACGCGATCCGGCCTCAGAAGGTCCGGCAGAGGAACCGGGCGACCTCATCCAGATGCTCCACCACCAATTGCCACCCGTGAGGACCGTTCTCGTAAAGGCGATATTCATGGGGGATTCCCCGCTCCGAGAGGACCCGACTGAGGGCCTCCACGCCGACCTGAAGGGGGAACTGGCTGTTGTAGCGATCCGCCGTGCCAAGCGCGAAGAAAACGCCTAATCCGTCAAGCTCGGCCGAGCGGGCCAGGGCGACGAGGTCGTTCTCCCGCCAGTGCTTCCGATCGAAGGGCATTCCGTAGACGGGCTCGAGCGCCGAAACCAGGTACTGTGCCAAACGCGACGAGGAATTCCTGAGGTGGACGGAGGGGTCGTCGCCGGTGAACACGATCGGTGAGAACCCCGCCACGGAGGCGTACAGGTCCGGATACTTGAGTCCGATCTTCAGCGCACCGTAGCCGCCCATGGAAACTCCGCCCAGAGCGCGGGAACTCCGGTCTGAACGGACGCGGTAGGTCGACTCGACGTGCTCGATCAGGTCCACGGCGATCATCTTTTCGTACTTGCGCGACCCATCCAGGTAGTCGGTATAGAAGCTGTTCTCGCCGTTGGGGTGCACCAGCAGGCACTCGGGTATCCGACCGGAGGTCATGAGTGCCTCGAGCTGGGCGGGAATGCCTCCGTAACGTTCCACCGCCCAGCTGGTGTGGTCGTTCCACATTCCATGCAGGAAGTATACGACCGGGTATCGCCGACCGGGTTCCCGGTGGTAAGACGGCGGGAGGAAGATGCTGTACTCACCGTCCTTGCCGAGGGAAGGGGAAGGAAAACGCCTGAACTCGACCTTCCCCCCGGCGGGAACGGCAATCGTCTCGGGGTTGGCCACGCGCCGGGGCCCCTCCTCCTGAGCGACGGTCACCCGGCAGCATAGGTTGACGACGAGAACAATAAGGATCCCCTTCTTCATTCCAGAGATTATACTCATGGCGGGTCCGCCCGGTCACGTTTCGCATTCGGTCGGACCAGTCGGACAGGCGCGTCGGATGCGTCGGCCTGGGCGGCGGAGACCCGATCCACGATCTTGCGGATATAGGCGGACTTCGGATATCCCGGCCCGTCGAGGCGAACCCAGCGGAACCCCCGGGGATCCGGCTCCTCCTCCAAGGAGGCCGTCGTGGGATGGAATCGCAGGTCGTGGAAGGTGATCCGGTGAGCCACCGTCTCCAGCCTGCGCAACGGGCGCAACCGCAGCCCGTGGATTTCGGCGAAGGCTTCCCTCAGTCGCTTTCCCCGGAGACGGCCCGCCACCTTGGGAAACTCCCAGAACCCCCTCAGGAAGGGATCGGCGGTGTTCCGGACCATAAGAAAACCGTCCCCACGGTTCACCACCGCGACGGTGAAATGACGGGTCTCGGGCCGCCTGGTCCGAGCGGGAGCGGGAACCTCGTTCTGGATCCCCTCGGCCCGCGCCGCGCAGCACTCGTGAAGGGGACACCGCCCGCAATCGGGATTTCGCGGAAGGCAGACCAGAGCGCCCAACTCCATGAGGCCCTGGTTGAAATCCGAGACCCGAGAGGCCACCTCCGGATGTGTCACGACGCTTTCCAGCAGCCTCCAGAGTTCCCGCTCCGGGGGGCGTTCGCGCAATCCCAGACAGCGACTTAGAACGCGGCGGATGTTGCCGTCGACGATGGGATAGGGCTTTCCGAAGGCGATCGACAAGACGGCGCCGGCCGAATAGCGGCCTATTCCCGGCAGTTCGATCAGCGCCTCGAACTCCTCTGGAAACCTGCCTCCGTGTCTCCGCTGGATGGCCCGGGCGCAGGCGTGCAGATTGCGGGCACGGCTGTAATAACCGAGGCCCGCCCAGAGATCCAGGACCTCAACGGGGTCCGCGGCGGCCAGATGGTCGAGCGTCGGATAGGACTCCAGGAAGCGCTCGAAGTAGGGGATCACCGTCTTCGCCCGGGTCTGCTGCAACATGATCTCGGAGAGCCAAACCGGATAGGGATCCCGGCTCCGCCGCCAGGGCAGATCCCTCCGATGGCGGACGAACCAGTCCACCACCAGTCGCGCCCATTCATCGGCTGGAACGGGCAGCCTCAGTTCCTTCGGGGAGGGAGCCACGGGCGGCATTATCGCAGAAGCTGCTTGGCGATCGTGGCCAGTTGCATGTTGGAGGTGCCCTCGTAGATCTTGCCGATCTTGGCGTCGCGATAGTACTTCTCGGCCGGGTAGTCGCGCGAGTATCCGTAGCCGCCGAAGACCTCCAGCGCCTGGGAGGTGATCCTCTCGGCAACCTGCGAGGAGAAATACTTGGCTTGGGCCGCGGCGGTCAGGAAGTCGTGGCCGGCCTCCTTCAGTCGGGCGGCGTTATAGACCATCAGCCGGGCGGCTTCGAGCTCGGTCGCCATCTCCGCCAAGGCGAACTGGACCGCCTGAAAGTTGGAAATCGGCTTTCCGAAGGCCGTCCTTTCCCGGGAATAGGACAGAGCGCATTCCATGGCCCCCCGCGAGAGTCCCACCATCTGGGCGCCGATCCCGATCCGGCCCTCGTTCAGGGTTTCGATGGCGATCCGATAACCCTTCCCCACCTCGCCGAGGAGGTTTTCCTCCGGCACCTCGCAATCATCGAGAATCACCTCGCAGGTGGAAGATGCTCGAATCCCGAGCTTGTCCTCCTTCTTACCCACCGTGAGCCCCTTCGAACTCCGCTCCACCAGGAACGCGGTGATGCCTTTGTATCCCCGTCCAGGATCGACCGTGGCGAAGACGATGAACAGTTCCGCCTCTTTCCCGTTGGTAATCCACAATTTCTGCCCGTTGAGCACAAACCGGTCATTCCGCCTCGTGGCGTGTGCCCGCAGGGAAAAGGCGTCGCTTCCCGAGGAGGCCTCCGAGAGAGCGTAGGCGCCCACCCAGCGGCTCGCCAGAAGGGGAAGAAATCGGGCTTGCTGGACTTCGGTTCCCCAACGTTGAATCGCGTTGTTGACCAGTGTGTTCTGGACGTCGCAGACGACTCCGGCCGACGCGTCCACTCGGCTTAACTCCTCGACGGCGAGAACGGCCATGAAGAAAGTCGCTCCCGCTCCCCCCAGTTCCTCCGGAATCTCGATCCCCATGAGTCCGAGCCGGAAAAACTGTTCCAGCAGATCGGAACGGAACTCGCCCTGGGCATCCATCTCGGCCACGTGCGGGCGCAGGGCGGACTCGGCAAAGTCGGAGACGCTTTCTCGAAACAGGCTCTCCTCCTCCGAAAGAACGGTCAATGGGAATCGTCCCTGCTCGACCATGCTGCGGACCCCCTTCTCTTTGAAGTAGTGGCGAGTTCTATCATAAACTCAGTTCCCGGGAATGCCACCGGAAAGGAGCGAGGGACCATGGTCAGGATCCTCAAGACGCGAGCCGAGCTTCCAGAGATCGTCGAAGAACTCACGGAGACCTATCGCGACGCGCGGCTTCAACTGCATCATCTGGGAGAAACCCCCCTGCCCAGCGAGCAGACCGTCGTCGACATCCTGGACAAGCTCCGCGCGGTGCTGTTTCCGGGCTACTTCGGCAAGGAATTCGTCAGCCGCGGCAGTATCGGCTATTACGTGGGCGAACTGACCTACGAGATCCACGAACTGCTGAGCGACGAAATCTACAAGGCCTGGCAGAGTTGCGGCGACGTGAATGAGAGCCAGGACGTCTGCCACGAAAAGGCCCAGAAGACCTGCCTCGAGTTCCTTCGGACGCTGCCGGGGATGAGGCGCCGGCTGGCCCTGGATGCGGAGGCGGCCTACGATGGGGACCCCGCCGCCAAGAGTGTCGGCGAGGTGATCTTCAGTTATCCGGGCATGATGGCCATCACCATCCACCGAATCGCCCACGCGCTCTACCTGATGACCGTCCCGCTGATTCCCAGGATCATGAGCGAGTATGCCCACCGCAAGACCGGCATCGACATCCACCCCGGCGCCCAGATCGGCGAGCGGTTCTTCATCGATCACGGCACGGGAGTTGTGATCGGCGAGACCGCCGAGATCGGCAACAACGTCAAACTCTATCAGGGCGTGACCCTGGGCGCCCTAAGCTTCAAGGAGGGCGCCGACGCAATGCGGAACCAGAAGCGGCATCCGACGATCCAGGACAACGTGGTCATCTACGCGGGCGCCACAATTCTGGGCGGCGACACGGTCATCGGCCACGATTCGATCGTTGGGGGTAACGTCTGGGTCATCAGCAGTGTCCCGCCGCTCACCAAGGTAATGCTGGACCTCCCCAAGGTGAAGATCCAGGTCCGGGAGTAAGGCCGGTCCCGACCGGTGTCCACGAAGGCCCGTTGAGGGGCGACAAGGGCTATGTTTTCAGTTGTTTCCTCCGGATCGAACGTCCTTGCTGGACTGCGAGAAGAGTCTCCCCGCACGACAGGCCGATCCCTCCTCTCCTGTCGGTCTGGGGTCTTGATGGAGCGTTCTCCTTCGGGGCCGACCTCGCCGTCGAGTCGGACCTGTCCAAGCATGTGCGGTTTTCGGAATCTCTGAGGTGGAACCCGGGAGCGGTTCATGACCCGGTGCATCTTCCATGTGGATATGGACGCGTTCTACGCCTCGGTGGAGCAGAGGGACCGTCCCGTACTGCGGGGCCGGCCGGTCATTGTCGGCGCGGATCCCCTCCAGGGCGGGGGCCGGGGCGTAGTCGCCGCCTGCTCCTATGAGGCCCGACGGTTCGGGATCCGTTCCGCCCTTCCCATCAGTCAGGCCTACCGTCTCTGTCCGGATGGGGTCTACCTGCGTCCGAACATGGCCAGGTACAAGGCGGTCAGCCTGAGGATCCGCTCGATCTTCCGCGAGTTGACCGACTTGGTCGAACCGCTGAGTATCGACGAGGCGTTTCTGGATGTCTCCTCCCGGATCGACGGTTATCAAAGCGCGCTCAAGGTGGCCGCAGGCTTGAAGTCGGAGATCCTCGACCGGGAGAGACTGACGGCGTCGGTCGGTGTGGCCTCCACCAAGTTTGTGGCCAAGATCGCCTCCGACCTGCGGAAACCGGACGGACTGGTGTTGGTTCGGGACAGCGAGATACAGTCCTTCCTGGACCCCCTCCCCGCGTCGCGGATCTGGGGTGTGGGGCCCAAGACCGAGGAACGGCTCGCGAAGCTGGGGATCTCCCGGATTGGAGAACTGCGCGGACTGGATCCCCGCGTACTTCACCGGCGATTCGGCAGGTTGGGGGACCATCTCTGGCGACTCGCCCATGGGATCGACCCCCGGGAAGTCGTCGTCCATCGGGAGGCCAAGTCGATCAGCCAGGAAAGGACGTTCGGCGAGGACACGGGGGACCGGGACCGACTGGAGCGGACCCTGCGGGAGCTGTCCGCCACGGTGGCGGACAGGCTCGAGCGGGCCGAACTGTCGGCCAGAAGGGTCTTCCTGAAGCTTCGCTACAGCGACTTCACGACCCTCACCCGCCAGGTCACCTGTCGCGAACCGCTGCGCGCGGCGCCGGATATCTGCCGCATCGTCACCGGGCTTCTTTCGAAGCACGGGGACCGCCGGCGCAGGATTCGCCTGTTGGGCGTGGGTGTGTCGGCGCTGGAAGGTCGGACGGAGGATCGGCAACTAAAGCTCTTTTGACTGAGGGGTGGTGAAGACCGGGGAGCGAGCGGCCATGAGCGGGCGCTCCGGATCCCTTCGTGGATCGATCGGCCCCTCACTGGTGATCTCGGTCGTTCTCGAGCAACATCAGCCCGGGGGCCTCGAGTCGGCGGATCACGTGCTGCATGAACTGGGCCCCGACGGCCCCGTCCACAACGCGGTGATCCAGGGAAATCGAGAGGTTCATCATGTTCCGGATCACGATATTCCCCCTGCGGACCACCGGCCTCTCGTCGATCTTGTGCACGGCCAGGATGGCAACCTCGGGATAATTTATGA
>CAYRCA010000284.1:0-6014 GCA_964422565.1 uncultured Acidobacteriota bacterium
CCGGAATTACGAGGGCACCTTCCAGTCCATGCTTCGTTCGGTCCGCTTCCGCTGAATTCGAGAAGGCCCCCTCGCTCTCCGTCGAATCGGAGGCTGAGGTCTGCGGCGGGATCGATCGATCGCCGGTTGGCAAGAAGGGTGGTTGTCCCTGGCCTCACCACCCGCGCACAGGCGGAGTGGAGGGGGAGTAGTTTTGAACGAACTGGTGAGCAGTATTGAACTGACCGCGCAAGTACTCATGGATTATTCTTCAAACCAGCGATAAGAACTTTTTCCGATCGCAGTGAAGAAGGAGAATAGACATGATTTACACACTTGCCGTAGTTTTAGTGGTGTTATGGCTTCTTGGAGTTTCTATGTCGGTGGGAGGTAACTTGATCCACGCTCTGCTGGTTATCGCAGCCGTTGTATTTCTCTTCAATGTACTCGGCGGAAGTCGTCGACGGTGGAGCTAGGTTCTTGAATTGACGGATCCGAACGAACGGCCAACCGTCGCCGGGGATTCGAACCGAATCCTCGGCGAGCGGAATCTTTCGGCGTAACGGGCCAACTTCCTTCGGATATACAAGCGGCCCCTATGTATCCTGGTCTTGGTGGTGGACTCCTTCAGGGCCAGCATCGAAGAGATCCGTTTGATCGAGAATCCCTCGATGTCTCTCAGAACGAGAGGAATACGGTACTCGCGAGGCAGCGACTGAACGGCGTCGTAGATCTGTCCCCCGAGCTCGGAGTTGAGGTACCGTCCCTCGGGATCCACCCACCATCCGTAGACCGGATGATCCTTGGAGGAGGTCGCCAACAGATCATCCAGCGGAGTCGTCTGTTCCTGTCGGGCGCGATTCTTGCGGAGCCACATGATTCCGTTGTTGATGGCGATTCTCCTCATCCAAGGCCAAATGGCGCTCTCCTGCCGAAAGGTTGAAATCTTCTCGATGATCTTGAGGAGAGTGTCCTGGAGAATCTCCTCGGCGTCGGAGGGATTCTTGGCGTAGTTGAGTATCACGCTGAAGAGAGGGCGGGAATACCGCTCCACGAAATCGTCGATCACGTCCGCGTCGAGCGAACTCAAACCCGCCACGACTTGATGCTGATCCAGTTGCTTAGACCCCATGGTAGCGACCCCTCTCTACCCATCGCCAATCCCGAAAGCGGCGCCTCGCCCAAAGCCACTTCAAGTGATTCCTATCTATACCGTGGGGGTGATTTGGATGTCGGTTCAGTTCGGCTCACCGGTTCGGTCAAAATTGCACATCCCGTTCGCCGGGGCGTTCCAATCGAGACCCGAAAGTGGGGGAGACAGCCACGAGGACAATTCGTCTTGAAAGCCTGGTGTCGTGCGTAACGTCAAAGGGTGTCGGGGTCCAGTGGTTTACTACGTCCCCGCCGGTGCTGCTCAAGAGCCTCTTCCGCCAGCTTTGCGAGCGCGTCCTGGCGACGACCCAACGAGCCTCATCGTCAAGCTCCTCCAGCAGCCACCGCGCCAGCTCATCTTGGTCCTCCGGCGGTAGCTGTGAAGCCTTCTCGAACGCCTCGGTGAGCAATTTGCTCATCTCTGTCGATCTCCCCGGCCATATTGTTCGCGTCAGTCCCGTCACATCCATGGAGCATCGCGCCGGACGGCCGCCTTGTGTTCATCAGAATGCCACCCGGCGAAGCGCGGCACGAGTACCTGCGCGCCATCTTCCCCGACCGCATCCCCGTGATCCAGAACTGGGCGTCCCGCCTGCAAGCTCGGCCTCTAGCTTCGCGCCGGTCACGTGGCATAATGTCAAAGGATTCTTCCCGGAAACGAAGTAAGGTACGCCACAATGCTGGTACACTGCCCCCATGTCCGCGAACCTTTGCGAGTCATCGGCTTGTGGCATCACACTCCGTGCCGAGTGGGCGGAGCGCGGCGGGCTGGGAATCAGAAAGGAACAAACGATGAGTTCGAGCAAAGCAAGAGTTGTCGGGCCACGCGATGGCAAGGCCGGAACACTGGGAAGCATCGGCGTCCGGTTCATAATCGACGGTTTCGAGGCGGGCGAACGCTTCTCGCTCGTCGAACATCCCATGGGCCCGCGCGCGCTGGCTGCTCCACTGCATCGGCACAACCGCGAGGATGAGTACAGCTTCGTCCTCGAAGGGCGCATGGGCGCGTTGCTCGGCGATGAGGTGCTCGAAGCCGGCCCCGGCGATCTCGTCTTCAAGCCGCGCAACCAGTGGCACACCTTCTGGAACGCAGGCGACGAACCCTGCCGCATCCTTGAGATCATCTCGCCCGCCGGCTTCGAGGTCTTCTTCAAGAAACTCGTCGACCTCGGCGGCGTGACCGGCGCCAGCCCGCAAGCCGTTGCTGGACTGTGCGACGAGTACGAACTGGAGATGCAACCCGACACCGTGCCCGACCTGATCGAGCGCTTCGGCGTGCGCTTCCCCGGCGATCCGATCTCCCCCGGCTGGCCGCTTGGGTGACAAGCCGAGCCGCTCCGATGGTCATGGAGAGGACAGTTTCACCTGCCGCGCGCGTTGCTTGGCGCTTGAGGCAACGCTCCGGAATCGGAACGGCCGAAAACCACAAATCCCGGAAGTGCGGCGGCTACGCGCCCGGCTTGAGTTTCCGCGGCCGCTTGAATCGCCGCACATCCGTCAAGTGCCACTCGTACCCCCGGAAGCAGTCATCACCGTTGTGCGGAATCGGAACGCAGGACGTGATGACCGCGCTGCGGGGGAAGTGGGGTCGGAGCGAGATTCCTGATCCCCCACTGCAATGCTTTCGGTCCACATCGCTTGCCGCTTCAGTTCGCCGGCTTGAATTATCTGTCCCGACCCCGATCTGGACCAGCACACGAGCACGGCCCGTCGGGGGCTCCGCTGGGAGGGACTATTTGCCGCCCTTCGGGGATGCGCCAAGAATGGATCGAGGATTCGGCTGATGATGGTGAACCGGGATGAGGCCAAGCGGTGGCTGGTAAACGTTGGGTCCGTGGGTTCCGGGGATATCACTCAGAGAATCAAGCTCCCGCCCGCATCGTGACTTTCCCCGCACACGGGACGCGTGGAGCGCGACATGGATCCGAATCACTCCGCGTCGCCAAGCGAATCCGCCGGGAATCGCAAAGCTGTCCGTCTACTCGAGGACGATCCCTTCATGCTTGCGCAACTGCGAGAGAACCAAGCCGCCGGAAGCCATCCGCCGGCAGGTCGCGATCCAGGTTGACCGCCCTGACTGGTAGGGCATGGCCAGGCTGAACGCCATCTTCTCCGGGTGCGTGTTGCGGGCACGGTTGACGCTCTCCCTTGCGAGCAGACCCACTGCGACGGCGGCCGCCACTGGTGGAAGTCCGCCTCCGAGCCGATCCCGTCGGTGTACTCTTCTCGGAAGCCGAGCGGGTTCGGTTGGCGAAACCACGTCGAGCAGCCGTCATGCCGGCCCGGACTGCCGCAGCTGCTTCTTCGGCGCGGCCAAGCGCATGTGGAGGAGCGGGAACGGTCGCCCCGCGTCGTCCAACTCCGAGCGCCCTTCCACGACGAACCCGCACACCTCGTAGAAGCGGCGGGCCGCGGGGTTCTGCTCGTTGACATCCGTCGTCAGCTCGCCGTGCAGTTCCCGGGCGTGCCGGACCAGCCGCCGGCCACCCCCGCGGCCGTGGAACTCAGGGGCGAGGAACAGTGCGTCCATCTTGCTCCCAGACATGCCCATGAACCCCATAACCGCCCAGCAGAGGACCCAGAGCTCGGGCTCGTCGGATGTTAGGTAATCCCTCGCCAATGGGAGCAGGGACTGGATGTCCTCCTCCGACAGGAAGGTGTGCGTCGCCCGGACGGACCGCAGCCAGATATCCGCCAGAATGTCGCGGTCGGCCGGTATCGCCCGCCGGATGTCCATAGCTACTCGTTCCCTTTGGTCGCCGAACGCCGGCTTCAACGCCCGGAATCCGAGGTGTTCTCGAGGAAGACGACAAACATGCGGCCCTCAAGCGCGTTTTGAGGGTGTGCCCGCCACGGTTTGCCGATGATGTCGAGCCGGCCGTTGCCGGTGACATCGCCGGCCAAGGCTTCGTGTCCGCCGAGATTGGTGTCGAGGATTACATGCTCCTTCCAGCCGCCACCCCGGCCGTCGAGGTTTTCCCAGATGAACCAACGCGGGGTGTTGCGTCCACGCACATGTTCCATTTCGCAGGTGAAGATGTCCACGTCGCCGTCGCCGTCGAAGTCCGCCACCTGCAAGGTGTGAAACGCGCCGCGGCGCGTTTCACCGCCGGTGAAGACGTCGTGGCGTCGCCATTGCGTGCCGCGGCCATCCCGGTTCTCCATCCACCACACTTTGCCTCCCGGGATCTCGGCGTCGGTGAACACGATATCGTTTCGACCGTTCCGGTTCATGTCAACGACCCAAGCGCGCGTGGCGTCGAAGGCGAACGGCGGCTGGAAATCGGGCGGCGGCGGCGTGTTGGGGCCGATCGCGTGCTGTCGCCACTCGGTGCCGTCGCCGTGCATGTTCTCGAACCAAACATCGGTGCGGACCACATCGACGCGGCCGTTGCCGCTGAGATCGCCGACCGCAAGCCCGGCGTGCACCGCCGGACCGATATCGTGAGAGCGCCACGGTTGACGCGGATCATCGGGGATTTCGTACCAACGCAGGTTGTGCCGGTCGGACATCGCCAGCACATCGAGTCGTCCGTTGCCGTTCACATCCGCAATGGCTAGGTCGTGCACCGCGCTGAGTCGCGCGTCGAACACGATCCGCTCGAATGGACGGTTCAAGTCGCCGGAATTGCGATACCACGCGCCACCCGTGACGAGATCCGGTCTGCCGTCGCCATCCACGTCGAGGACGGCGAGCCCGACGTCCGAAGGCGAATCTTGACCCACGACATGCCGTGTCCATCGATCCGGCGCGTGGTACTTGTAAACGAACAGAGATCCGCCGCGCAGGCCCATGACGAATTCGAGCCGCCCGTCGTTGTCCAGGTCGACCAACGCCGTCTGGCCAAAACCGTTGCCGGACAGACCGGTGTCGATCAAATGATGCCGGAAATGGAATCTCGTCGAAGACTCGGGTTCCTCGGCGAGCCCGGCGGATGGCAGGTGGAAAAAGCTAACCAGGAGACCAACCAAGAAGGCGACACGAAGTTTCATCGGTGGCGGCAAGAGTACCTCAACTGCATGGCGCGGAAAAGATCGCGACAAGGTTCATGGAAAGGGGGGAACGAAGAATGGAAGACAGCCTCACATGGCAAAGCCAAGGCGGAACGGCCGAACCTTCGAATCACCTCGGCATGACACCGGGCTGCTTCCGGGCGGCCAAGTCGTTCGTCCGGGGTGCGATGGACCGGGACGAGCAGCTCGACGCCGTCGACGATGTGGACCTGGAGGGGCGAACGCTGATTCTTCACACCCGGAAGAGCGAGACGGGAGTCTGACTCCCCGTCGGGCACCCATAACGGGTTCGAGCCTTTGAGATTCCGCACCGCGGCCTCACCGACGTCCCGGGGACCTCCCCTGGGTGTTCTGGCACCGCTGCTGGAGCCCCGAGGAGAACCGGTACGTGGAACGCCCCTACGCCCAGGCGCAACCGGATGATGTCCCGTCTCTGCAAACGGGCCGGGGTTCGCCACTTCGGTTTCCACGCCCTCCGTCATGCCGGAGCCTCGATTCTTCAGCGGCGGAACGTTCCCGTGAGCACCGTCCAGAAGATTCTCGGCCACGAGAATCTCTCGACAACGGAATCTCAACGAAAAATCAGGTTTGTCCCGTTCCCATCTCGGCGCAAAGTGGATTATGGCCGCCGTCGGGCCGTCGAGTGGGACTTTCTCAGGAATCTCCGCATTCCACCCACCGCCTTCGAGGAATCCCGTGTCCGGAGACGTGAAACGGATTGATTTCACGGAACTTGGGCCCTCGCCGGAGCCGCCGCCATCCGCTGCCATGGGGCCCATGTCCCGCCGAACAAGCTCGAGTACCTCGCCGACCCTCCAGTACCGCACCAACAAGGGAGTCCCCCGCTCTTTGGATGCTTTGGACTGGAT
>CAYRCA010000285.1:0-6014 GCA_964422565.1 uncultured Acidobacteriota bacterium
CGCCCCACCTCCCGGCCGAGGCAACTCGCCTCCGGGAACCGGGTGCGACCCGGCCATCCGAGCTCGCGACGGGGCTGGCCTGTGTTCGTTCCGGGAACCGGCAGCTTCTCGAGCGAACCGTCCCTGAGCGGCGGGTTCAGTCCGGTCGGCGGAGAAGGGAGAGCGCGGCGACTCAACTTCGGCGGCTTCCGCGTTCTTCCGCGACACCCTCGCGGCTGTGGCGCCGCGGTCCTCCCCCCCTCCACGAGCCTCTCCCGCCACGGTCGGCCCGCGCTCAACCCGAGGTGGAGACAAGCCGGACCGCGAAGGGGTGGGCGGTGTTGAACCCGGCCTGGAGTTCCTTCCGGTGGTCCCGGCGAATCTCAAGGTAGGGCGAGACGCGGATTCTCCATCTGAAAGACCGGCGGACTTCGAGTTCTCCCCGTTCGGATCGGGCCTCCCAACGGTCGCCGGTTTCTCGATGGCGGACCTGGAACCGCCGGAGGCTTTCATCTCGCCGAAAAGTAGGGCGAGAAACTGCCCCGCGAAGTCGGAACTGGCGCCGGCACCCTCCGTCTGAGGTCGGGGAGCCCCTTCCGACGTCCGGAACAGATTGTCCAACGAGGGCGTCTCACTCATTTCGCTTCGGATGATGAGCACCCGGCGTGCCAATCCCGATCCACCTCGAACTCGGAGGTGCAAGCTACTGATTCGTCGAATCTTATGGAATCATCGCGAGGCGACTTGCGGACGGGATCCGACGGGTCGGGCGGCAGATTCTGCCCACCCGAATGGGCAACGAGGGGTCGCCTAAGGGCCCCGGGAGAAGAGCTCTCGCAGGTTGTCGATGGAGATGGCTTCAACGATCCGCCCGCCGCGGCCGGTCATCGAAGTGGCCTTGGTGAGGGCGTTGTAGACCGCCTCCTCGGTGGCCTCCACAGCGGCGAGAAAGAGGGGGCTCAAGTCCTCGTCAAGGACAACCTCCACCCTTCGGTGGGACCCTTCCGAGGCGTGCGGGACGAGATTCCCGGTGGAGAAGGCGATCACGAAATCGCCCGAGCCGTGGCTCATGAACGACCCCGTACGGGCAAGGCCCAGGACGGCTCGCCGCGCCAGACGCTCCAGTTGCCGGGCGTCCAGCGGTGCGTCCGTGGCCAGGACGATCACGCACGAGCCGTCCCCGGAGACCGCTTTCCCCGGGGATGTCCGGCGCGCCCTCCCGCGTCCGGCAAGGGGTTCCAGCACATCCCGATAGGGATATCGCCCCAGTGCCTGGCCGACCTTAACGCCATCGATTGTGAGCACGCCCCCGTAGTTCGCCTGCACCAACGCACCCACCGTGTGTCCTCGAAGGCTGTGGGGCAACTTCCTGGACGAGGTGCCGATCCCGGCTTTGAAACCGAAACTGACGGTTCCGGTGCCCGCTCCGATACAGCCTTCCTCGACGGGTTGGCGGGACGGCGATTCCCGGGCTCGCTCGATCGCCTGGACGACGTGCTCTCGCCTCACGTGAAAACCGCGTATGTCGTTGAGCAGACCGTCGTTGGTCTCCCCCACCACCGCGTTCACGCTGCGCACCTCGGCGTTTCCGTCCCGAGCGAGCGTCCAGGCCACTGTCGCCTCGAGGGCCGTGCCGACACTGAGGGTATTGGTCAGGATGAGCGGCGACTCGATTACTCCCAGCTCCCGCACCTGCTCGAACCCGACGGCCTTGCCGAAACCGTTGGCGGTAAATACGGCGGCCGCGGTCTTCAGCCGGAACGGGTCTTCGCCGTGCGGCAAAACGGCGGTGACACCGGTCCGGATGTCGGTTCCCTCGATCAGAGTGACATGCCCGACCCGCACACCCGCCACATCCGTGATCGCGTTCAGCGATCCGGGCGGCAGGACGCCGGGCGTCACCCCAAGCTCACGCAACCGGGGCCGGTCATTCATCGGGGACAACCCCTCCTCTCCCACCTGCGACAAGCCGCCGGCGACGACGCCGGCGAGCAGGATCAACTCGGGACACCACATGGCCAGTCACTCCTCCCGAAGGTGTCCGTCCCCGAAGACAACGAATTTCTTCGCCGTCAACTCCCTCACACCCATGGGCCCATAGGCGTGCAGCTTGTCGGTGCTGATCCCGATCTCGGCGCCCAGCCCGTAGACCCCGCCATCGGCAAGGCGCGGGCTGGCGTTGACCATCACCGACGACGAGTCGACCCCGGCCACAAAACGGCGAGCCGCCTCGTACGATCGGGTCACGATGACGTCGGTATGGTTGGACCCATAGGTCTCGATGTGCTCAACGGCCTCCTCGAAGCCGGACACCACCCTGATGTTACAGACCAGAGCCAGGTACTCCCTCCGGTAGTGCTCCACCGTCGCCTCTACCGCCACCCGGATCCGACCAGCCGTCTCCGGGCACCCGTGAATCGTCACGCCCCGGCGCTCGAATTCGGCGGCGATCCGGGGAAGAAAATCCGCCGCGACCGCCCGATCCACCAGCAGCGTCTCCATGGCGTTGCAGGTTCCCGGCCGCTGAACCTTACCGTTCACCGCGATCCGCAGGGCCATCTCCAGATCGGCCTCGGCGTGAACGTAGACGTGACAGATTCCCTCGTAATGCTTGATCACCGGGATGGTGGATTCTCGCACCACCCGCTCGATGAGGCCTTTTCCGCCCCGGGGAATGATGAGATCGACGAGGTCGTTCCGCCTCAGGAGCGCGCCCACGGCCTCCCGGTCGGGCGTTTCGATCATCTGCACGGTATCCGGGTTGACACCGGCGGATCGCAGCGCCGTTCGGACGGCGGCCGCCAGGGCCAGGTTGGAGTGCAGCGCCTCCGAACCGCCCCGCAGGATGGTGGCGTTGCCGGCCTTGAAGCACAGCCCCGCCGCGTCGGCCGTGACGTTGGGCCGCGACTCGTAGATGATGCCGACGACACCGAGTGGAATGCGCACCTGGCCCACCTCGAAGCCACCCGGCCGCCGCCACTGGGCGACAACTTCACCAACGGGGTCGCGCAAAGTCGCGATTTCCTCGAGGCCGGCGGCCATCCGTTCGATCCTTGAATCGTTCAGATGGAGCCGGTCGAGGAGGGCCTCCCCGCGGTCGAGACGGCGGCCGGCATCCAGATCCCGCCGGTTGGCCTCCATAATCTCGGCGGATCGCGCCCGGATTGTTTCCGCCATCCGGCGCAACGCCAACTCCTTGCACTCCGGACTCGTTCGAGCCAGCTCGCGGCCGGCAGCCCTTGCCCCGCGACAAAGCCGGCCGACGTAATCCGCCACCGACGGCTCACCCTTCATCGTCGGCTCCTCCACCAATGACAACCATGTCGTCGCGATGAATGACTTCGAGGTTCTCCCGATGTCCGAGCAGGGCCAGGACCTCGCCGGTCTTCCGTCCCTTGACGGCCTCCAGGTCTTCCCGGGAGTACTGGGACAAACCGACGGCGATCTCCAGTGCCGAGGCGCCGATGACCCGGATCAGATCCCCCTTCTGGAAACTGCCCTCGACCTTGCGGACCCCGGAGGGCAGCAGGCTCTTGCCACCCGACCGCAGCGCCCTTTCCGCCCCGGCGTCCACCAGAATTCGCCCCTCGCCGGGACGCTTTCCCAGCGCGAGCCATCGTTTTCGGGCCGAGATCCGCTTCGCCTCCGGTTCGCACCAGGTTCCCAGCTCCCGGCCGGCAAGGACCTGATGGAGCACTCGATCCGCCCTGCCCGGGCCGATGAAGGTCAGGATCCCGGCGCGGGTCGCCAGCCGGGCGGCCTCCAGCTTGCTTCTCACGCCGCCCAGCCCGAAGACGCCGGCTGCGCCCTCGCCGATCTCGAGGCGGGACTGCTCGTTGAGATGAAGGTACGGAATGAGGGTCGCTCCCAACTCCTGGGGAGAGCGATCGAAAATGCCCTGTACATCGGTCAGGATAACCAGCAGATCGGCGCCGGTCTTACCGGCGATCAGCGCCGAGAGTTGGTCGTTGTCGCCGAACTTGAGTTCCTCGACGGCGGTCGTGTCGTTCTCGTTGACGATGGGAAGAACCCGCCAGCCCAGGAGTGTCTCAAGAGTGTTCCGGGCGTTGAGGTAGCGCCGGCGGTCGTCCAGGCTGTCCCGGGTGAGCAGAACCTGAGCGACGCTCAGGCCATACTTTCCAAAGGCCAGCTTGTAGTGGTGCATGAGACGGGACTGGCCGACAGCGGCCAGGGCTTGGCGGACATGGGTCTCCGCCGGCGGCCGCGCGAGACCCAGTTCGAAAGCCCCCGCACCGACGGCGCCGGAGGAGACCAGGATCAGGTCCGTCCCCTTTGCCTGGATCTCGGCGATCTGCCCCGCCAGCGAGTCCATGAAGTCCAGGTTCAGCCCCTCCCGGTCTCCCCGGAGAAGGTTGGTGCCAACCTTGACCACCACCCGCCGAATCGACCGCAGGCGCCGCTTGACAAACTCCGAATCCCGATTCACCTGGCCCAACTCCCCGGGGCCGGATCCCGCGGCCCAAAAACCCTGTCACAAAACGGGCGGCCATCTCCCCCACTCCCACAGGGAACCACGATCGAGCACCACACAGCCGCCCGAAGGAGGAGCAGTATAGCTGAAAAAGGGCGCACCGGGCAGGTCGCCCGCACCGTGGCGGCGGAAACCGCTATGGATCGAGAACCGCATCCCTGAAGGGGGAGAAGCGGTTTCCCTCCCGAGCCCACCGGTAAATTTGACAGGTCCGATCCCATATGAGAGGGTCAAAAGCAAGAGCTAAACCAGGATCCCATATACAAAGGAGTTACTACGGAATGATAGCCAAAGGCTCGACGGTCTCCATTCATTACACCTTGAAGGTCGACGGCGAGAAGCTGGAAAGTTCCAAGGGGTCGGACCCCCTGGTCTTCCGTCACGGCGAGGGTCAACTGATCCCCGGCCTGGAGGAGGAGCTCGAGGGGCTCAAGCCGGGTGAGAGCCGTGAGATCATGGTTCCCCCCGACAAGGCGTACGGGCCACACAAGGCCGAACACGTGCACGCCGTGGACAAGCAGATTTTTCGAAATCGGGAGGAGGTCGAGGTCGGCGCCTATGTCGAGGGGAAGACCCGGGAGGGGGAGCCTTTCCGCGCCAAGGTGGTCGACGAAAAGGAGGACAGCTTCGTCCTCGATTTGAACCACCCCTTGGCGGGCAAGACCCTGGCCTTCCAGGTCGAGGTCGTCTCCGTTCAGCCCTAGATGCCGCAAAGGGCGGGGGCGCGAGCCTCCTAGTCCGCTCCCCGCCGCCGTGTTCCCCGCGCGGGTCGTCGCGGAGCAGAGGTTGGAAGCTTGGGCGAGGGTCGAGCCCCGTGTGTCCGGCCGGATACGCGGGGGCACCGGCCCCTGTCGATGGCGTCGGCCCGTCGCGTATTCTCCCAAAGGTGTGGGGTCGCTGCGGCCCTCGCCCGATCGAGTCCGCTCCCGGCGCCGGATCAAGTGGCTCCGACGGCCTCCTTATCCTTCGCCTCGCGGACCATCTCCTCGAGCATCCGGGTGGTCACCGACTTCGGGCGTTCGATGGGAAGGCCGAGCGCGCGATCCCAGATGATGTTGCTGACCACTCCCAGTGCCCGGCCGATTCCGAAGAGAACCGTATAGAAGTCGCAGTCCCTGACCCCGTAATGCCACTGGATGACCCCGGACTGGGCGTCCACGTTCGGCCAGGGATTCTTCGCCTTTCCCTGTTCCTTGAGTATGGGTGGAACCACGCGGAATAGCATATCCACGTACTTGAAGATGAGGTCATCGGAGAGGTACCTCAGGCAATGCTCGCGCTGGGCCATATAGCGGGGATCAGTCTTGCGCAGAACGGCGTGTCCAAACCCAGGGATCACCTGCCCGGAGTTGAGAGTGTCCCAGACGAACTGCTTCATCTCCTCTTCGGTGGGAGCCTTACCGCCCATCTGATCCATCACCCCTTGAATCCAGCGCAGAACCTCTTGGCAGGCCAACCCGTGCAGCGGTCCCGCCAATCCGTTGATCATGCTGGAAATCGAATAGTAGATGTCGGAAAGAGTGCTTGCGACCAAATGGCCCGT
>CAYRCA010000286.1:0-5967 GCA_964422565.1 uncultured Acidobacteriota bacterium
CGTGGGTGGACAGACGGGGTTGAACGTGTCGGTCGAGTTGTGCCGACAGGGGATCCTGGAGGAACTGGGTGTGGAGATGATCGGGGCGAAGCTCAACGCCATTCGCGTGGCCGAGGACCGGCGCCTGTTTCGGGCGGCGATGGAGGAGATCGGTCTCGACGTCCCCCGATCGGGATTCGCCAACAGCCTCAAGGAGGCGCAGGGCCTGCTGGAAGAGGTGGGGCTGCCGGCCGTGATCCGGCCCTCATTCACCCTGGGAGGCACCGGCGGCGGAATCGCCTTCAACGCCGAAGAGTTCGCCGAAATCGTGGGGCGCGGGCTTCAGCTGTCGCCGATCCACGAAATCCTCGTCGAGGAGTCGGTCATCGGCTGGAAGGAGTTCGAGCTCGAGGTCATGCGGGACCTCAACGACAACGTCGTCGTCATCTGTTCCATCGAGAACTTCGATCCCATGGGGGTCCACACCGGCGATTCCATTACCGTGGCTCCGGCGCAGACGCTCACCGACCGCGAATACCAGGTGCTGAGAAACGCGGCGTTACAGATCATCCGGCGGGTCGGGGTGGAGACGGGCGGATCGAATATCCAGTTCGCCACGGATCCGGCCGGGGGACGGATGGTGGTCATCGAGATGAACCCCCGGGTCAGCCGCAGTTCGGCGCTCGCCTCCAAGGCCACCGGCTTCCCCATCGCCAAGATCGCCGCCAAGCTCGCGGTGGGCTACACGCTGGACGAGCTTCCCAACGACATCACCCTGAAGACACCGGCCTCCTTCGAGCCCACACTCGACTACGTGGTCGTCAAGATTCCCAAATGGACGTTCGAGAAGTTCCCCGAGGCCGAGCCGATTCTGGGGACCCAGATGAAGTCGGTGGGAGAGGTCATGGCCATTGGACGCACCTTCCGCGAGGCGCTGGGCAAGGGGATTCGGTCGCTGGAAACGGGGAAGAGCTTGGCCGACGAACGGATCCTCCCCGAACGGATCCGGGAGAAGCTCATCCATCCCAGCCCCGAGCGGCTGGCCTACATCCGGCGGGCCCTTCTGGAAGGCTTTCCGATAGAGGAGATTCATCGCCTGACCCGAATCGACCCCTGGTTCCTGGATCAGTTCCGGCAGGTTGTCGAGTTGGAGACGTCCCTGAAGGGGCGGGATGTGGACGGCCTGGATGCCGAAACCTGGCGAACGGCCAAACGGGAGGGGGTCTCCGATCTGCGTCTGTCCCAGCTCCTGGAACCGGCCGGACTCAACGAACACACCGTCTGGGAGAAGCGTCGGGAGAAGGGGGTTCGACCGGTCTTCAAGTGCGTCGACACCTGCGCCGCGGAGTTCGAGTCCCACACCCCCTATTTCTATTCCACCTACGAGGAGGAGGATGAAGCCAACCCGAGCGACCGCCCGAAGGTGATCATCCTGGGGAGCGGTCCCAACCGGATCGGGCAGGGGATCGAGTTCGACTACTGCTGCTGCCATGCGTCTTTCGCCCTGCGCGAGGAGGGCTTCGAGACCATTATGGTCAACTGCAATCCGGAGACCGTCTCGACCGACTACGATACGTCGGATCGCCTCTACTTCGAACCCCTCACCTTCGAGGACGTCATGGCGGTCGTGGAGCGCGAGCGCCCCCACGGGCTAATCGTGCAGTTCGGGGGGCAGACGCCCCTGAAACTGGCCCTGCCCCTGCAGCGCGCGGGCGTCCCGATCATCGGCACCTCGCCCGAGTCCATCGACCTGGCCGAGGACCGGAAACGCTTCGGCAAGCTGCTGGACGACCTGGGTATCCGCCAGCCCGAGAACGGCACCGCCAAGTCCTTCGGCGAGGCGCTGGTCGTGGCCGAGCGGATCGGCTATCCGCTGCTCGTCAGGCCGTCCTACGTGCTGGGCGGACGAGCCATGGCGATCATCTACGACGGGTTGACTCTGGAGAGGTACGTCAATTCCGCGGTGGAGATCTCTCCCGAACATCCCATTCTGATCGACCAGTTCCTGGAGGATGCCTTCGAGTACGACGTCGACGCCCTCTCCGACGGCGAGGACGTAATCATCGGCGGAGTCATGCAGCACGTGGAGGAGGCCGGGATTCACTCCGGAGACAGTACGTCCGTGCTGCCCCCCATGGCGGCCGACGAGACGTCGCTGGCAACGATGAGGGACTACACCCGGCGGCTGGGGAAGGCCCTGCGGGTGGTCGGGTTGATGAACGTCCAGTTCGCCAAGCTGAACGGCGTGGTGTATGTGCTCGAGGTGAATCCCCGGGCGAGCCGCACCGTTCCCTTCGTGAGCAAGGCCACGGGTGTCCCCCTGGCGAAGGTGGCGGCCCGTTTGATGATCGGCGAAAAACTTCGGCGGATGGGATTCACCCGGGATCTGGAGGTGGGCTCCTGCTTCGTGAAAAGCCCCGTCTTCCCCTTCGCCAAGTTTCCGGGGGTGGATACGATCACCGGCCCCGAGATGAAGTCGACGGGGGAGGTCATGGGAGCGGCCGACGACTTCGGTTACGCCTACGCCAAGGCGGCGATCTCGGCCGGAGTCGTGCTGCCCCGGCGCGGGGTGGTGTTCGTCAGCGTCAACGAAAGGGACAAGCGAAACGCGATCCCCATCGCCCGCGACTTCGACGGCCTTGGATTCCGCATCGTGGCCACCCGCGGCACCGCCCGGGCGCTCAAGGAGGCGGGACTGGCCGTGGACACCGTCTACAAGGTCAACGAAGGGCGCCCCAACGTCGTGGACCTGATCAAGAGCCGTCGCGTTCAGCTCGTGGTAAACACCCCTCTCGGCCGGGAATCCTTCTTCGATGAGAAGGCCATCCGCCGCGCCGCCACCCAGTACGGCATGCCCTGCATCACCACTCTCAGCGCCGCCCGCGCCGCCGTGAGCGCCATCCGGGCGCTTCAGCGGGAGAACATCGCCGTCAAGAGCCTGCAGGAGTACCATCCGACGGGGGTCGGGAGTGAGGGGTGAGGGGCCATGAGCGGGGCGCACCCGGAGGGACGAAAATCGCGGCGGTTTCGGGTTCCGAGTTCCGAGTTTCGAGTTTCGGGTTTCGGGTTTCGGGTGACGGGGTTGCGGTTGTTTGATTTTTCTTGGGTGAGGGGTGAGCGCCTCACCCCCGGCGAAGAGACGGAAATTCCGGTTCCGCGGGGAATCAGTCCAACAACAGATACGTCTGATCCCCCAACCCCTTCTTGTACTCCTCCAACAGTTTCATCCCCTCGTTGGCCTTCAGGCGGTCGGAGCGGATGGCCTCGTCGACCTGGGCCTTGATCCGTTTGATCAGATCCTTCGGCTCGTACTGCATGGAGGCGAGAATCTCCCCGATCGTGCTTCCCTCGATCCGCTCCTCGATATAGAAGCCCTCGTCCTCATCGTCGTCCAGGAACACGTGAACCTCGTTGACCCGGCCAAAAAGGTTGTGATTGTCCCCCATGATGTCCTGATAGGCGCCGATCAGGAAGACGCCCAGGTAGTAGGGCTGGTCTCTTCTGAAGTAATGCAGCGGCAGCGCCGACGCCACATCGGCGAGATCGATGAACTTGGACACCTTTCCGTCCGAGTCACAGGTGATGTCGACCAGGGTGCTCATCACCGTGGGCCGCTCGTTCAGGCGGTGAATCGGGACGATCGGGAAGACCTGCTCCAGCGCCCAGTGGTCCAGCAGGGACTGAAAGACCGAAAAATTGCAGATATGCTGGTCGGCCAGCTGGGTCTCCAGGTCGCTCAACTCCTCCGGAATCTCGGCGTCGCCGTCTACCGGGAGCCGCCGCCGGATCTTTTCCGCGATCCTCCAGAAGAGGATCTCCACCGAGGCTTTCACCTCGAGGCTGAGGACCCCGACCTCGAACATCTTCTGCGCCTCCTGGCGGACCTGCAGGATGTCGTGCCACGATTCCAGCAGGTTGTCGTCATCGAGGTGCTCATCCGTGTAGAGCAGATCCCGGACCAGCTTATGGTTCTTCTCCGGCACCTCCTCAAAGAGACGTTCCGGGGTCTTTCGGATCGAGCCGAAAGCGCTGACCACCAGCACCGAGTGATGGGCCACCAGCGCGCGACCCGACTCGGAAAGGATGCAGGGCTGGGGGACGTTCTCACTCTGACAGACGTCTTGGATGTTGTACACCACGTCTCTCGCATACTCCTCGACCGAGTAGTTCATCGAGGAATGAAAGGTCGACCGAGAGCCGTCGTAGTCGACCGCGAGTCCCCCGCCGACGTCGAGGTATTCGATGCCGTGACCCATCTTGCGAAGCTTGGCGTAGTGGCGGCTGATCTCCCGCACCGCGCTCTTGATCGTTAAGATGTCGGGGATCTGGGATCCGATGTGAAAATGGAGCAGCTTCAGGGAGGACTCGAGACCCGCCTCCCTGAGCATCTCGATGGCGGTGAGGGTCTCCGCCGTGGAGAGCCCGAACTTGGCATGATCCCCGCCGGAGCGCGCCCAGTTCCCGCTCCCCTCCGTCGAGAGCCGCACGCGCAGACCGATCAGGGGTTCCACCGCCATCTCCCGGGAGATGCGGAGGATCATCGCGACCTCGGACAGTTTCTCGGCGGCGATGATGACCTGCTTGCCAAGCTTGCGCCCGGCCAAGGCCGCCCTCACGTAGTTGCGGTCCTTATAGCCGTTGCAGACGATCAGCGTGTCTCGGTCCTCATGGATCGCCAGGGCCGCGAAGATCTCGGGCTTGGAGCCCACCTCCAACCCCAACCCGTAGGGCTTGCCCGCGTCCAGGAGTTCCTCGACCACCTCTCTCAGTTGGTTGACCTTGATCGGATAGACGGTCCGGTAGCCGTTCTCGTAGCCATACTCGGCGATTGCCGTTGTGAACGCCTCGTTGAGCCCCTTCACTCGATGACGCAGGATATCCTGAAAGCGGACCAGAAGGGGGGCCGCCAAACCCTGCTGCAGCGCCTCCTCCAGCACCCGGTAGATGGCGATGGGTTTCCCGGGATCCTGAGTCGGAGTGACCACCATGTGCCCTTCCTCGTTGACACCGAAGTAACCGGCCCCCCAACGCTCGATCAGATACAGATCTATCGAATCCTGGATCGACCAGGTGGACCGATCCGGGTCTCTCGCGAGTGTGTTCAATGACTTCGCCTCTCTTCTCCGGACATGACATCGCGACGTCGAACGCCCCCGGAATCGATGAAAGACGGCTACCCGACGGAGCCGATCAGCTTCCTGAACTCGTCCTGTTCGGCCAGCCCCGCGAGGTCTGGATCATGGCCGGCGCGGTACCGCGCGTCGGGACCCATCTCGATCGCGGTTCTCAACCGATCCAGGGCTTCCCTGCCGTTGCCCTGCCGGGCAAGCGTGGCCGCCATGGCGTAGTACACGTGGCCCGCATCCTGGCCGGCGAGGTCGATCGACTGTCTGAAATGCCTGAGCGCCTCTTCAAAACGCCCGTTGTTGTGATGGATCACACCCAGATCATAGTGTCCCTCCGCCGTGTCCGGACCGGAATTTCCCGACTTGTCGGCCGCCTGCCGCTTCCTGCAGATTCGCCGGAAGGCGCGGACCCGAGCCAGCACCTCCAAGTCCCGCGGATATTCCTCCTCGATCCTGGCCAGAATCTTCATCGCATTGCCGTAGGCTTTTCCATAGACTGCCTTCACAGCCTGCTCATACAGATCGTAGATCTTGCCCTCCGACTTTTCATTCTTTTTCTTACCCGCAGCCATAAACTCCCTCCCACTGACAAGAAACTCCGTCGGAGCTTGGGTTCCCGAACGGATTGAACGCATATTTGTACAAAATGAAGTGATTCCGAGTCAAGGCGACCGCCCCCCCTTCCCCCTTCGTGACCCTTCGTGGATCGGTCGAATCTTCCAGGTGGATCTCGGGGCGATTCTTGCCCGGAGGACCCGCTTCACCGAATGGGTGTCCTCCCTTCCCGGAGGGTCAACCCGCGGCGGGCCGGGACGGAACCACGGAGCCACAACGGGCGATTTTTTTTAAGTCACGGGTCGTG
>CAYRCA010000287.1:0-3878 GCA_964422565.1 uncultured Acidobacteriota bacterium
AGCCGGGTTTCCCGCCCCGGCTCGCCGCGAGGCGGCGGAGGCGCCGCCCCCGGGGCCGGCCGGTTTCCGGAGGGACCGCGGGCTGGGGGTTGAGACAGATATCTCCAGTCCCCGCCGCGCCGGGGACGAAACCGTTTGCAGATAGGGGTTTCCGGTTTCGAAGAGGTTGACGGCTTTGTTTCGATACGAACGACAGACTCGATCAAGGAGAAGGGAGTCGGAATGATCCTGGTGGAACATCTCACGAAACGTTACGGACCGCACACGGCCATCGACGACGTCAGTTTCGAGGTGCGAAGAGGGGAGATCCTGGGATTTCTGGGACCAAACGGGGCGGGTAAGACGACCACCATGAGAATCCTCTCCGGTTTCCTGCCGGCCAACTCGGGCCGGGCCGTAGTGGCCGGCTTCGACGTCTTCGAGAATCCCATCGAGGTGAAGCGGCGGGTCGGCTATCTTCCCGAGCATCCTCCCGTCTATACGGAGATGACCGTCGACAGCTACCTTCGATTCGTGGCTCGGATCAAGGGCGTGCGCTCCGATCTGGACCGGAAGGTGGGGAACGTCAAGGAGCGCTGTGGTTTAAACGAGCACGGCCAGCGGCTGATCAAGCACCTGTCGAAGGGCTTTCGTCAGCGGGTCGGCCTGGCCCAGGCTCTGATCCACGACCCCGAGGTCCTGATCCTGGACGAGCCCACCATCGGATTGGATCCGAAGCAGATCATCGAGGTGCGCGAGTTAATCCGGAACCTGGGCGGCGATCACACCGTGATTCTGTCCACCCACATCCTCCCCGAAGTCAGCATGACCTGCGAAAGGGTCGTTATTATCAACAACGGCAGAATCGCGGCGGTCGACACTCCAGCCAACCTGACTTCCCAGCTCGGCGGCGGACGGCGGGTTGAGCTGGAGGTCTCCGGGCCCCCGGACATCATTCAGGGAGCGCTGCGGGGGGTTCGGGGCGTCCGGAGCGTCCTGCCGCAGGAAAGCACCGCGGACCATCAGCGCCTGGTTGTCGATTCCGAGGGCTCGGAGGAGATTCGACATCTCCTGGCCCGGGCCGTGATTGAAGCGGGCGGAGAACTCTATCAGCTCAATGTCGCCGGTTTGACGCTCGAAGAGGTGTTCCTGAAGCTGACGACGGAGGAGGAGCACAAGGAGGCGGCGGCATGAGAAACTATTCGGCTATCGTCGGCAAAGAGTTGCACAACCTGTTCGTGAGCCCCATCGCCTACGTTGTCATGGCCGTTTTCTTCGGCGTCTCGGGATATTTCTTCTACATCATCCTCAGTTTCTACGTTGAGCGGTCCGCTATGAGTCAGTTCGGGCCGGCGCCCTTTCCCATGGACATTCCCGGTCTGGTGATGGAAAGTTACCTGGGGGTCATCAGCACGATCCTGCTTTTTCTCCTCCCGATGGTGACCATGGGAATCTTCGCGGAGGAGCGAAAGCGGGGGACGATCGAGCTTCTCCTGACCTCTCCGATCACCCACCTCCAGTTGATTCTGGGCAAGTACTCGGCGGCCGTCCTTTTTCTCTTGGTGATGCTCTTGCCCGCATGCCTGAAGATTCTCCTACTGTTCGTCTACGGCGATCCCGCCCCGGCGGTCACCCCCTACATGGTGGGACTGCTGGGGGTTTTACTGTTGGGGGGGACCCTGCTTGCGGTGGGCATCTTCGTGTCGTCCCTGACCGAGAATCAGATCGTGGCGGCGGTGGGGACGTTCGGCGTTTTCATTATCCTGTGGGTGCTCGACGCGGGCGCCGGACCCAGCACGACGACCTGGAACGAGGTTCTCAGGTACCTGTCGGTTCTGAATCACTACGAGGATTTCACCAAGGGAGTTCTGGATACCCGACATCTCTTCTTTTACCTATCCTTCGTGTTCCTGGGTCTCTTTCTGACCTCTCTGTCCCTGGAATCGGAGAAATGGAGGAAGTGACGTGTTAAGGAAAGTGGTCAACAACTTCGGCAACCTGGGACTTGTCCTCCTTTTTCTCGGGCTCTTCAGCTATTCCGTCACCAGCCTCTGGGACTGGAGGGCGCAGGCCGGCATCTACGGGGGAGCGGCCCTGATCCTGATCTGGGCGATCGTCAACTTCGGCGAGATCAGGGCCTCGCTTCGAACACGATCCGTGCGGATGGGAGGCACCGCGCTGGCGACGCTGGTGCTCGTGGTCGGTATCCTGGTCCTGCTCAACTTTCTAAACTTTCGACATCACAAGCGCTTTGACCTGTCCGAAGGGAGGGTGCACGCGCTGTCCCAACAGACCCAGCGGGTTCTGGAGAATCTCGATCGGAACATCGAGATGATCGGGTTTTTCCAGGATGATCGGGCGGCGGCCCCATTCCAGTCGATGGCTCGGGAGTATCGTTACGTTAGCCCGAGAATCAGCTATGAGATTGTTGACCCCCAGAAAGATCCCTCCAGAGTCGCGCAGTTCGACGTGACCCGCCGGGGGCAGATCGTCTTGGCCGCGGCCGAGCGGAGGGAGACTGTCGACGACGTCTCGGAGGAACGGCTCACCAACGCGATCATCAGACTTACACGGGAGGAGGAAAAGAGGATCTACTTCCTAACCGGTCACGGAGAGCGGTCGCTGGATGATACGGACGCCGGCGGGTATTCCCAGGTCAGGTCGGAAATCGAGAAGCAGAACTACCGCGCGGTGTCCTACAACCTTGCCCAGGAGAATCGCCTGCCCCCAGACGCCGCGGCCATCGTCTCGGTGGGGCCCAGGGTGAACTTCTTCCCCAACGAAGTGGATCTCTTGGAAGAGTATCTGGCTCAGGGCGGCAACCTTTTCCTCCTGGTCGACCCCGAGTCGGACTTCGATATGAACGACTTTCTGGGGCGCTATGGTCTGGGTTTGGCCAATGACTACGTGGTCGATGCCAGCGGCCTCGGTCAGTTGTTCGGATTCGGGGCGGGGGCGCCTCTGGCGGCCGACTATGCCGATCACCCCATCACCCGGGACTTCGCGGGCACGATGACGATCTATCCCGGCGTCCGCAGTATTCTGACGCTGGACAGCGAACTGGAATACGAGACCACCGTTCTGGTGCGCTCCTCGGCCCACAGCTGGGGCGAAACGGAGATCGAGTCGGAGCCGATCCAGTTCGATCCCGGACAAGACCGGGAGGGCCCCGTCCCCCTGGCCGCCCTTGCGACCCGGCCGGTCGAGTTCCGCGGCGGAGATGCCGGAGAGGCGGTCCCGGACATGGATGTGACGGAGGTTTCGGACGATGCGATGGGGGAGGATTGGGACGCCGACGCGGGGGAATCCCGGATCGTCGTTTTCGGCGACTCCGACTTCGCCAGCAACGCCTACTTCCAGACCTCGGTCAACGGCGACCTCTTTCTCAACGTCGTCAGCTGGCTTGCCGAGGATACCGACCTGCTGTCGATTCGCCCCCGGGACCCCGAAAGTCGAAGTATAACCCTGACCAGCAGCGAGGGGCGGATGATCTTCTGGGCGACGGTGGTCTTCTTCCCGTTGGCCACTTTGGTGTTCGGTCTTGCCGTCTGGTATCGGCGCAGGTGAGGAGGGACAGATGAAGAGGCTGGCAGTCCTGACCGTCCTGTTTGTAAGTCTGGGCGCCTTCGTCTATTTCTACGAAATTGCCGGCAGAGAGGCCCGCGACAGGGCGAGAGACCTGAAGGAGAGTGTCTTCCAGCTGGACCGAGAGGAGATCGGCCGCGTGGAGATCCGCGTTCGAGCCCAGACGCCGGTCGTGCTCCAGAAGGAGATCGACACCTGGATGTTGCGGCAGCCGCTGGAGACCGTCGCGGACAGAAACTCGGTCGACTCTCTCCTGCGCGGCATCGCTGATTCCCGCCGGGAAAGAGCGTTCGGCGTCGAGGGGCTGGATCTGG
>CAYRCA010000287.1:3888-5948 GCA_964422565.1 uncultured Acidobacteriota bacterium
GTCGATCCCGAAATGGTCTTGCTGCTGTGGTCCGGGGATGCGGAACGGACGCTCCTGATCGGCCACGAGGATTTCTCCGGCACCCAGCAGTACGTTCGCCTGGAGGGCGACGAGGAGATCATTCTGACCTCGACCCGGCTTTTCGATTCGGCCGTGAAGGATGTCACCGACTGGCGCAGCAAGAGGGTGCTCCACTTCGATCGCGCCCGGGTCGAGGGCGTCCAGATTCGGCGGGATGGGGACGAAATCGCGCTGGCCCAGCTCCACGACCGTTGGCACCTGAGGCACCCGATCGAGGAGAGGGCCGACCAGACGGCCGTGAACGGCCTGCTTTCCGACCTCGATCTGGCGCGGGTCGAGGAATTTATCGACGACGACCCCCGGTCGTTGGTTGAATACGGACTCGATCGTCCGGCCGTGGTGGTCCGGCTCCGTGAAGGGGGCGACGACGCCTGGATCCACTTGGAGATCGGACGGGGGGAGGGCGAGACGTACTTCGCCCGCGATCCCCAGAGGATCGCGGTTTTCACTGTGAAGTCGGATTTTGTCGACGACCTCGCCGTCGATCCATGGGTCTATCGGGACAAACAGGTCGTCGACGTCAAACAGGACGAGATCGCGTTGCTGACGATCGACCGGGGCGACGAGGAGATCGTGTTGCGTCACGAGGATTTCCGGTGGATCGTCGAGTCGCCCGAGGATCTCAGGGATCGGGAGGCCTACTCATACCGCTTCTGGTATCCCCTCGACGACCTTGAATTCGCCGAGATTCTGGCGGACGGCGAGATCGAATCCGTCGAAGTCGAGATGACCGTCGCTCTGAAGGACGGCACCGGGAGGCGCTATTGGTTCGGACGCACGGACGGTCGCTGCGTGGCGCTGCAGGTGGAGAGCGGCCGCATCGGAACCCTTTCGGACGAGGATTGCGATAGGCTCCAGTTCGACATCCGAGAGATCGTAGGCCTGGAGTAGGATGGCGTCTGAAAGGCGGATCGGCCGGAAAGACGTGGTCCGCTCATCCCTCCCGAGGAGCGGCGAGTGCCGCCGGAGGCGCCGCCCGTCGGATGGCGGGAGCCCGGAAGCGGTCACCCGGGGACGGGGCTCTTGGGGAGTCGACAGCTTGATTGCGGAGAGGCGCATTAGGCACAATAAGGGCCTCTTTGGGAACAAGTACCGAACAATGACTGGGTTGAAGGCTGCGGCATCGGGCAAAGGGCGCATGCGCCCCGAACCCGCGGCCGGGGCCTGATTAGAGGAAACCTTCATGGCGGATGCGGCAGGTAAGCTGGGACAGGACAAGGTCTCCGAGCTGGAACAGATCGAGACGAGGGAATGGCTCGAATCGCTCGATTACGTGCTCCAGGAGAGTGGTCCGGAACGGGTGGTCCGCCTTCTGCGGGAGCTGGAGCTCTTCGCTACCCGCCGCGGGGTCGAGTTGCCTTTTACGGCCAACACGCCCTACATCAATACGATTCCGGTCAAGGAGCAGGTGCCCTATCCCGGGAACCGGGAGATCGAACGCCGAATCAAGAGCCTGGTCCGCTGGAATGCGTTGGCCATGGTGGTTCGGGCCAATCGCGAGGAGGACGGGATTGGCGGGCACATCTCCACCTACGCGTCGGCGGCGACGCTGTACGAGGTGGGATTCAATCATTTCTTCCGCGGGCCCGACCATGAATGCGGCGGGGATCTGGTCTATTTCCAGGGGCACGGCTCGCCCGGCAACTACTCCCGGGCCTTCCTCGAGGGTCGCCTCACGGTGAAGCAGCTCGAGAACTTTCGTCGCGAGTTGCAGCCGGAGGGAGGGCTCTCCTCCTATCCCCATCCCTGGCTGATGCCCGACTTCTGGCAGTTTCCCACCGTGTCCATGGGTCTGGGGCCGCTGATGGCCATCTACCAGGCCCGATTCAACCGTTACCTGGAGCACCGGGGCCTTATTCCGGCGACCGACGCCAGGGTATGGGCTTTTCTGGGAGACGGGGAGATGGATGAGCCCGAATCGCTCGGCTCCATCAGCTTGGCGGCGCGGGAGGGCCTGAATAACCTGATCTTCGTGATCA
>CAYRCA010000288.1:0-5939 GCA_964422565.1 uncultured Acidobacteriota bacterium
CGGGCGAGGTGGTCGCCAAGGTGGAGACCGAATTCGAGAAGAAGTTGCGGGAGGAGGGCGAGCATGTGGCCTTCGAGTTGGGCATTCACAACTTCGGCGACCCGGTGCTCCAGCTCCTCGGCAGGCTCAGATACCGAACGAGTTACGGACAGAATGTTCTGAATCACAGCCGGGACGTGGCCTATCTGGCCGGGATCATGGCTCTGGAGATCGGCGCCGACGTCGAGGTCTGCAAGCGGGCCGGGCTGCTGCACGACGTCGGAAAGGCGGTCGACCGGGACATGGATGGCACTCACCTCCAGCTGGGCGTCGAGTTGGCCCGCAAGTACGGTGAGAGTGAAGACGTGGTGCACGCCATCGAAGCGCACCATTTCGACGTCGAGTTCCGGACGACGGAGGCGGTTCTGGTCCAGGCGGCCGACGCCATATCGGCGGCCCGACCCGGCGCGCGGCGCGAGGTACTGGAGAGCTACGTGAGGCGCCTCGAGAAACTGGAGGAGTTGGCCGGCTCCTTCGACGGGGTCACGAAGGCATTCGCTCTCCAGGCGGGCCGGGAAATCCGGGTGATCGTGGAGAGCAGCAAAGTCTCGGACGATCAGGCTTTCTGGTTGAGCAAGGACATCACCAAGAAGATCGAAAAGGAGCTTGAGTATCCGGGCCAGATCCGGGTAACTCTGATCCGGGAGATGAGAGTCGTCGATTACGCGAGATAGATGGTCGAGTCGGGTGTCGCGCACCGGACGGGCGGAGGTGCCCGGGCGGAGGGTGGTCGGTCCGTTGGCTGCTTCCGATTTGCCCCATTCCTTGTTAGAGCACTTCCAAGTCGGACATTGATCCTTCCGAGCCTATGAGAATTCTGTTCGTCGGGGATATCGTCGGCCGGGGGGGACGTCGGGTGTTGCGCGAGCGTCTGGCCGCCGTCCAGGCCGAGCATCTCATCGACTTCACCATCGTCAACGTGGAGAACGCGGCGGGTGGTTTCGGGACCACACCGGCGATCTCGCAGGGGATTCTGAAGCTGGGTGTGGATGTCCTGACCTCGGGAAACCACGTCTGGGACCAGAAGGACGTCTTCAACTACCTGGAGCGGGAGCCGCGTCTGCTGCGCCCCGGCAACTATCCGCCCACGCTCCCCGGACGGTATCTGTGGCTGGGGGACAGCCGCTGCGGCACCCGCGTGGCGGTCCTGAATCTGCAGGGACGCGTCTTCATGCCCCTAACGGACTGTCCCTTCCGCCTCATCGAGCGGGATCTCGAGAGACTGCGCCGCGAGACACGCGTGGTCATCGTGGATTTCCACGCCGAGGCCACATCGGAGAAGATGGCCTTCGGCTGGTTTGTCGACGGGAAGGTCTCGGCCGTCGTCGGCACGCACACCCATGTTCCGACGGCGGACGTGCGGATTCTGCCGGGGGGGACCGCCTATGTCACCGATGTGGGAATGACCGGATCCTACGAATCGGTGATCGGCATGAAGGTCGAAGAGTCCCTTTCCCGCTTCCTGACGGGGATTCACGCCCGCTTCGAACCGGCCACGAAGAATCCTCGATTTTGCGCCCTGGTCATCGATGTCGACGAGGAGACCGGGCGCGCCCGTTCCGCCTACCGCTGCGACGCGCCGCCCGATTTCACCGATCAGTGACCGGGACACGGTCATGGAAACAGAAGAAATTGGGGCGTGGCTACGCCGTCTCAGCCGCCCGCGCGTCGGAGGGTTCCAGCAACAGGGGGCGCAGGAAGCGTCCGGTGTGGGATTGCTCACAGGCCGCCACCTCCTCGGGAGTCCCCTCCACGACGATCCGACCTCCGGCGTCGCCCCCCTCGGGTCCCAGATCGATGATCCAGTCGGCGCACTTGATGACCTCCAGGTTGTGTTCGATGACCAGAACCGTTGCACCGGCCGCGATCAGCCGGTCGAAGGACCGCAGCAACTTGCCGATATCGTCGACATGGAGACCGGTGGTGGGTTCGTCGAGTATGAAGAGGGGACGGCGCGTCGTCCGCCGAGACAAGTAGGCCGCCAGCTTGATCCTCTGGGCCTCCCCTCCGGAGAGGGTGGTGGCCGACTGTCCCAGGCGCAGATACTCCAGTCCCACATCCTGCAGGACTTTGAGCCGGCGGACCAGGGATGGGTGTGAGGAGAAGAAGGTGAGGGCTTCGCGAACCGTCAGGCCCAGAACCCGATCGATACTCCTTCCCTTATAGGTCACCTCCAGCACCTTCTTTTGGTACCGGGTTCCCCGGCACTCCTCGCATTGCAGTTCGACGTCGGCCAGAAACTGCATCTCCACGGTCAGCGAGCCGGATCCCTGGCAGGCCTCGCAGCGGCCGCCGGCGATATTGAATGAGAAATGGCCGGGTTTCAGGTTTCGAGCCTGGGCTTCACGCAACGAGGCAAAAATCTGACGAATCTCGTCGAAGGCTTTGATATACGTCACAGGATTGGAGCGAGGGGTTCGGCCGATGGGCCCCTGGTCGACCAGGAGCACCTCGGTCAATTGCTCCCACCCCTCGATGGAGCGCGCCCGGCCCGCGGGGCCGTTCCATTCACCGCGCAGCTTCTGAACGCCGGCATAGAGGACGTCCTGGACGAGGGTCGACTTTCCCGATCCGGAGACACCGGTCACGCAGGCCAGGATGCCCAGGGGGATCCGGATATCCAGGTCCCTGAGGTTGTTCTGGCGCACACCCTTCAGTACGATCGAGCGGCCCTGCGATTTCCGCCGGAAGACGGGGGTGGCGATCCTGAGGTCGCCCCGGAGATATCGCCCGGTCAACGAGTCCGGCGAATCGAGAAGAGCGCTCAGATTCCCGCTGAACAAGACCCGTCCGCCCAACTCTCCGGCGCCGGGACCCATATCGATAACATGGTCGGCCGAGCTGATGATTTCTCTCTCGTGCTCCACTACCACCATCGTGTTGTCGAGGTCGCGCAGGCGCCGCAGGATCTCCACCAGGCGGGCTTGATCCCGCGGGTGGAGTCCGATCGAGGGTTCGTCCAGCACGTACAGGGTGCCGGCTAGAGACGATCCCAGCGATGCCGCCAGGTGAATGCGCTGCATCTCGCCGCCGCTCAGAGATGAGGTCAGCCGATCCAGGGTCAGATAGTCCAGTCCCGTCTGGCGCAAGAACTCCAGGCGCTTGGCGACTTCGTCCAGGAGCCTGCCGGCGATTTCCCGACGCTCGCGACCGAGCTCCAGTCCGCCGAAAAACCGGAGGGCTTCTGAGACGGCCATCTGAGTGACCTGACTGATCCGTTTTCCTCCCACCTGGACGTCGCGGGCCTCACTGCAGAGCCTCTCGCCGCGGCAGTCGGGGCATCGGGAGAAGCCCCTGTAGCGGCTGATGAAGATGCGGACGTGCATCTTGTACTTCTTCTCCGTCAGATCCTTGAAGAAGCCGAGAACGCCGGGAAAGCGGTCGGAACCCTCCCAGATTCGATCCTGGATCGACTCGGACAACTTTTCGAAGGGGACGTCCAGGGGGATGTCATGCTGTTCCGCCCACTGGACTAGGCGTTTCTGGTAACGTCGATAACGGGGCTTCAGAAAAGGCTCGACGGGACCCTGCAGCAGGGTCCGAGTCGGTTCGGGAATGACCAAGTCCCGATCGACATTCATGGTGTTGCCGAAACCCTGACAGGTGGGACAGGCGCCGAAGGGATTGTTGAAGGAGAAGAGTCGGGGCTCGGGGGTCCGGTAGTGTTGGTCGCACCGGCGGCATTCGAAACGCTCGCTGAAGCGCAGGGTCTTGGAGCCGTTCTCCGAAAGCACCGTCACGTCGGCGATCCCGTTTCCCTCGGCGAAGGACATCTCCAGAGAGTCGGTCAGGCGATCCCGGGCTTCCCGATCGAGGACCAGTCGATCGACCAGGACGTGGCTTCCGAGCAGCTCCTCCGGGGGGACCGGGGCTCCGCCGGACAGATGTATGGGGGAGGAGGGATCCGCGAGCGAAGGCACGAGCCGATGGAATCCCCGTTTCAGAAGATGGTCCAGAAGACCTTTCGGCTCCTGCCCCCGGTCCGGGGAACCGACGGTCAGATCGAGAGCGCTTCCCGCCAAGGGAAAGGTGATGTAAGCCCGATCTCCAGCCCGCCCGCGGAGTAGATCGTCGACCACGACTTCGACCGTGTCCTTGCGGACCTCCCGTCCGCAGATCCTGCAGTGGACGATCCCGACTCGCGCGTAAAGCAGCCGGAGAAAATCGTAAATTTCGGTGACCGTCGCCACCGTCGAGCGCGGATTGCGGGTCGAGCTCTTCTGGCGAATCGCGATGGCGGGACTGATCCCGCGAATCTCCTTGACGGCCGGCTTCTGAATCCGAGCCAGAAACTGGCGGGCGTAGGCCGACATGGACTCCAGATAGCGGCGCTGGCCCTCGGCATACAAAGTGTCGAAAGCGAGGCTCGATTTGCCCGACCCGCTGACTCCCGTGATGACGGTGAGCGAGTGGAGCGGAATGGCCACGTCGACGTCTTTCAGATTGTTCTGCGAAGCGCCGAGGACCCGTATGTGGTCCTGCGCGGTATCTTGTTCGTCCATTCGTGCAACGCTTCAGTCTAACGCAAAACCTCTTCCTGGTGGTGCGGCTTCGGCACCGGGATTCCAGCCTGATCCGACCCGGCGAGGACACCCGAAGGCCCGTCGAAAAAAGCCTTCGCGACCCTTCGTGTATCAACAGCCCCTTGGTGGCCCATCATTGATTGCCCCGGTCCTGGGGCGAGGGTCTGCGGGGAGGAGTTGGCCGAGGCGGAGAGAGACACCCACCCGAAGGTGGTTCAACCGCCTTGGGAACCCCGCCCGACCGCGTGTTATATTGTCCTGCCATGAAGCTCACCAAGTGTCGACCCGACATCGCTCTTCCCGGCGGAGTTGTCCGTATCGAACTGGAGGGACTGAAGAGTCTGGACGGCTTGGCGGTGACGATCGGTGGAGTGGAGGCCGAGGTGGTCGGGGCCGCCTCCGACTTCGTAACGGTCCGCGTGCCGATCACCACCGGAAGTGAGGTCCTGGTTCATGCGGGTGGAGCTCAGGCCGGGGGGTCCCTCAAGCTGGGTCGATCCGTGGCCGAGGATCTCCACCCGGTCTCCAGCCCGACGTTGGACTCGGCCGGAAACATCTATGTGACTTACAGTGGAACCCGCGGCGAAACCGTGCCCTTTGGCGTGTTCGTAATCGACCCCGAGGGCAACAAACAACCTTTCCTCGGGGACATTACCAACCCGACGGGTCTGGCCATTGGCCCCGACGGAATGATTTATGTCTCCAGCCGGCACACCGGTACGGTCTACCGATCGACGCCGGACAAGCAGTTGGACAAGTTCGCCGAGGGGCTTGGCATTGCCACCGGCTTGGCCTTCGATTCCAAGGGGAATCTGTGGGTCGGCGACCGTTCGGGTTCCATTTTCAGGGTTACGCCGTGTGGAGATGCTTCCATGGTCTGCGATTTTGAGCCCAGCGTTTCCGCTTATCACCTTGCCGTCGATCGGGAGGATAACCTTTTCGTCACCGGGCCGACTTTGGCGTCGCAGGACTCCATCTACCGGATCGGGTCCGACGGAAAGGCCGTTCAGTACTTCAAGGGTTTCGGTCGACCCCAGGGACTCGCGTTCGACCCGGCGGGGCGCCTGCACGTCGTCGCCTCGTTTCGAGGCCGCAAGGGTGTCTACTGGTTTCCGGTTGTCGACGGCGAGCCGCAGTTGCGCGTAGCCGCGCCTATGCTGGTGGGTCTCACCTGGGACTCGTCGGGCAGGCTTCTGTATCTGGTGGACGGGTCCGGACTGTACCGGGTGGATCTTTGAGCCGTCGATGAGGCCGATGACCGCCGGGGCGGGGAGGCGTTTTGGATTGGGGCGGGCACCCTCTCCGAGTCCGGGCCGGGCTCCCTCGGAGGGGGCGCGGGGGCGGTCGGCGGCGCGAAGAAGACGTGACGCCGCAGGT
>CAYRCA010000289.1:0-5925 GCA_964422565.1 uncultured Acidobacteriota bacterium
CCAAGATGGACCACGTGGCGGTAGCGTTCCAACGCCTCATCGAGCCGGCCTTCCTCCTCCAGAAGCCTGGCCAGTTGCAGATGGGGTTCGGGGGCCGCCGGGTCCTCCACGACAGCCCGGGTGAAGGCGTCCAACGCCTCGTTCCGTCGACCGGCATCCACAAGATCCAAACCGAGGCGGTCGTCGTCCTCCGCCTCCTCCGCCTCGGCAACCGAAGTCGCAACTCCGGTCACCCCCCCCACCTCGGAATAACCGACCAGCGGGACGAGGAGATCCCTTCGGACCCAGCCCTCCCCGCCATCCGATCCGCGAACCCTCGCCCAATCCGGCGCCCGTTGGAGGATGAGAAGCCGCTCCCCCTCCCCGACCGCTCCCACGCCGGAAGCGTCGTCATGGGGCTCCTCAACGAGTGACAGCGTGGTATCGCCGACGGGAATCCAGTCGAACCGCGTCGCCAGACCGCGGTGCATCCAACCGGTCCCGCCATCCGGCAACCGAATCTGAAACCAGTCGCCCTCCTCGCCGACGAGGGGAAACTCGGCGCCCCGGCCAACCACGGTAAGGACCGTTTCGGGAAGCACCTCGGGAGCCGAGCGGATGATTACCCGGGACGCGGTTTCGACACGTACGACCGCCTCGAACTCCCGCGCGAGGCAGGGGTGACCGGCCAAAGTCCAGCCCAGCAACGGCCACACCAGAGATAAGTACCGGTATCGCTCCAACGCGCCCCTCGATGACGACGACGCCAAAGGATCCATTTATCGCGCGTCCGGAGTATTGTCAAGCCGGTCGCCCTCAAGCCCCTCAAGCGGAACCCAGTTCCAGGGTCGCGTGGAACGCCCGCTGAACCGCCGTCGTTAACTCGCCGGCATCGATCGCATCGCGTTCACTCCCGTTGACTCGTCGGGCTCGGATCCCGCGACTCCCGCAGTCGGTGGGGCCGGATCAGCCGACCACAACCTTTACCAGGTTCTCCTTGTCGAAGGGTTTGAAGAGAATCTTTGTGAGGCCCGCCTTCCGGGCGTCCTCGACCTCTTCAGCCATGGACTTGGTGGCGAGCCCGACGAAGCGGGACGACCGCATCCCGTTGTCCGAGCGTAGAGCGCTCAGTACCTTGAGGGCATCCGCCCTCAGATCGAGGAGGACGATCTCGGGAGTGCACTCGCTTGCCAATTGGAGGGCCTTCTCGGGTCGGGTGGTCGTCACGACCTCCGCCACACCCGACAGAAACCTCCTGGCGACCAGGAGGATGCTCTCATTATCGTCCAGCACCAACACCTTCCTCATTCCGGGATCGTCGGCGTCCGGAAGGGCCTTCGCCGGGTTTATCCCCAGGATCTCGCTGACTTTCTGAACCAGTAACGCCTCTTCGAACGGCTTGACGATGTAGTCCGCGATACCCGCTCTGATCAGCTCGATCACCAGATTCTGACCCGATTCCGCGGTGAGGATCAGAACCGGAAGATTCTTGGTGTCTTCCCGCGCCCTCAGCTCTCTGAGCATCTGGAGGCCATCCATGACCGGCATGTTGACGTCGAGGATCACCAGGTCGGGACTCTCCTCCAGGGCCTTTCCCAGGCCAGCCCGCCCGTCCCCGGCTTCGATCACCTCAAGTTTGAGCGGCGCCAGGTACTTCTGGATCAGCGTCCGGATCATCCGGCTCTCATCAACGGTTAGAACCTTCATGCTTCCTCCATGTCCGCCCGCCCGCGTCGCCACCCTCACTGTATCGTCGAATTCCCGGGAATTCCGAGAGGACGATTCGCCCTCCGAAAGCACCCTGGCGGAGCGGTCGGCCGGGACCCTTGAGTTCCCACAGCCATGGAATCAGCCCTCCGGGGAAGGGTCTTCCCCGGTGTCGACCGGCGACAGTTCGTCGGGAAGAAAGTAAAGTAGCCTTTCGGCGCCCCGGCAGAGAACGTAGTCGCGATAGAGCCCTCTGACCGGAAAACACTCAACGGTCAGAACGGCCTCCGCCAGGCGCCCCAGGTGTGGCCGCATGACACGAACCCGCCTTCCCGGCTTGATCTCCCACTGCTCCATTCTTTTCCTCCCGACCGCCCAGACTCCCTTTCGCCTTCCCGCCTCCACCACAGAGCGGTCGGCGACTCCAGGGATGACTCCCTCCCGATCATCCCCCTGGGGCAGGGGAGCAGCGGGGCTGATTGAGCGGGTTTCACCCGTAGGAGGGTTGTAACGGAGAGAAAGACAATCAGCCCCGTCTGCGTCGCCCTTGCACAGTTTTCAATATCGGCCGAGCGCGCTTTGTTCATTAGGCCTTGCCCCGTCCCCCGCGGCGTACCGGGGAATGCCCGGGATAACTCGGATTCGAGGACGAAACCCGGCGATTCCGCGACTCCGCCGGCGACGACCCGGTCGATTGGCCAAACCCGCCCGGAGATGGCGCCGCGTCGGGCGAAGTTCTGTTCCGGGTTGGGAAAAGGTCCTAAAGGGAATGCCGGTTCTCTCCGAAAATTAAGGGGTGCCGGAGATCTTCCGGCGGAAAGGTGACTTACGGGTGGTGGACCACGGAGTTCGTCCGGCTACACGGAGGGATGGCGGTCCGCGGAAAGCCGACGCGTGGCTCCTGCGGATGCCTCTCGAGTAACGAGGTGCGGCGATTTGGACTGAACTATGAAGCCCAGCCCAGAGGCCTTCGCTAGAGGTGGTTTGACGCAACTGGAGTCCATTCCCTCGGTGGCCGTCAAGGTGATCGAGGTGGCCGGCCGGGGCGACTCCAGCCTCGATGAGCTGGGACGACTGATCGAATCGGACCAGACCCTGGCTTCCAAGGTCCTGAAGGCCGCGAACTCCGCCTTCATGGGCTATCCACGCCAAGTCCAGACGCTCAGACGGGCCCTGACTCTGCTGGGGCTCGACATGGTCCGCTGTCTGGCGCTTTCGATGGTCATTTCCAAGCTCTATCTCGCCGACAGAACCGGCCGAGCGCGGGGTTTCCTCAACGGACTCTGGAATCACAGTCTTGCGTGCGCCGTCACCAGCGAACTCCTGGCCGCGGAGGGTTCCGACGTCGATCCCAAGGCTGCCTTCGTCGCGGGGCTCCTGCACGACATCGGCAAGCTCGTCCTTCTGCAGTGGGACTGGACCGTCTACAGCGCGATCCTCGATCGCGCCGGCGAAGGCTCCCTCTCTCTGGATCGACTGGAGCACCGCGAACTGGGAACCTCGCATTCCCAGGTGGGATTTCAGCTCCTATCCGCCTGGGGATTCCCCCAGGCCCTCAGCGAAAGCATTCTCAACCATCACGTTCCGTCGAAGCAACTTCGAGACGACCCCCAGGCCCGACTGACCATGGCCGTGAAATGCGCCAACGGCCTGTGCCACCTGGTTCGCCTGGGCGAGAGCGGCAACCGCCACCCGGAAATGTTCTACGGCGAGCTCGAGGAGGTGACCCGTCTCACCCCGGAACGGATTCGGCGGTTGACCCTGCGGGTTCTGGAACGCTTCAATGAGAGCGCCGCCCTTTTCGACCTTGACGAGGGCACGGCCAGCCTCTACGTCAAGGCCGCCTTTCACGCCAATGAGGAATTGGCGCAAATGTACCAGCGTCTGATAGCGCAACGCAGGAAGCGGATGGAGGCGGAGGCCGAACTTCGCCGACGCGATGAGGAGCTGAACCGGTCGAGACGATTGGAGGCCATCGGTCAACTGGCAGGCGGAGTCGCCCACGATTTCAACAACCTGCTGACCATCATCAAGGGCCACCTGGAGCTCGCCACCGCCCGGGTTGCGCCCGACGACCCTCTCCTGGAGCATCTCCGCGAAATCGGCTCGGCGTCGTCGAGGGCCGCCGCGCTCACCGAGCAGTTGCTGACTTTCGGACGGCGACAAACGCCCCAACCTATGCGGGTCAACCCGAACACGGTAATCGAAGGGATGACGTCCGTCCTCCAACGGCTGCTGGGAGAGTCGGTGGAACTGGTCCTCGATCTCGATCCCGCCGCCGGCGAAGTCTGGGCCGATCCTTCGCATATGGAGCAGATCCTCGTCAACCTGGCCCTGAATTCCCGGGATGCCTTGCCCGAGGGCGGCCGATTCAGCCTGCAAACCAGGCGTATCCCCCCCGACGCCAGCCCAATCGAAGCCTTGACCGAGGATGCGGGACCGGCGTCTATCCTCATGCGGATCTCGGACACGGGGACGGGAATGAGTCCCGAGGTCCGCAAACGGGCCTTCGAGCCGTTCTTCACCACCAAGGATGTGGGGAAAGGCACCGGTCTGGGCCTTTCGAGCGTCTACGGCATCGTGATCCAGGCGGGCGGAAAGATCGAGCTGAAAAGCCGGCCGGGCCGGGGAACCGAGGTGGAGATCCACCTACCCGTTCATGACCCAGGCGATTCGCCGCGCCAGGCGGCGAACGCGCGGCCACCGCCAGCCTCCTCGCATCCTCCGGGAGTCCTTCTTGTCGAGAGCGACGGCGGCATGCTAGAGTTGATGAAAAAGGCACTCAACGCCCATGGTTTTCAGGTCTTCGAGTCCACCTCGGCGGCGGAGGCGGAGGATCTCTTCGCTCGGCATTCCGAAGGGATCGACATCCTGGTCGCCGATATCGTCACGCCGGGACTCGGAGGCCCGGACCTGTACCGCCGCCTCCGACAACTCCGGCCCGAACTCAAGGTGGTCTACACGGCGGAATACGCGCAGGAGCTCGACGAAGATGTTTCCGGCGCCCATCTCCTGCGCAAACCCTTTTCCCCTAACCATTTATTCGAACGGATATGGGAGGCTCTGGAATCGGGATAGGCGAACCCGGATTCGTTTCGGGTGCGGGATGAGAACCGGAAAGCGCCGAGCGCGGACAAGGCGGGGACTCGGGAGCGATCTCCGGGCCGCCTTGACCACGTGAAGCGCGGGAGAGAGCAATGGCCAGGGTTCTAGTGGTTGACGAGGCGGCGAAGGTTTGTCGGGAACTCGTTCGCTACCTGACCGACGACGGCCACGACGCCTCGACGCGTAGCAACGGCCGGGCGCTGCTCGACCTGTTGCGGGATCGGGAGTTCGACATCATCGTGACCGATTTCGCCATGCCCCCGATGAACGGCCTCGATCTGCTGGCGCGCATCAAGTCCGTCCGGCCGACGGTCAAGGTGGTGCTGATGGCTGCGGAACCCTCCTTCGAGACCGCGACCGAGGCGATCCGCGCGGGAGCGTTCGATTTTCTGATCAAGCCGGTGAACCGGGCGGCGGTCTGCCGGGTCGTCCGATCGGCTTCGCGAATCAAGGCTCTGGAGGACGAAAACCGGGAGTACCGGGAGCACCTGGAGGAGTTGGTCCGCCAACGCACCCAGCAGTTGCGGGAATCGGAAGGCAAGTACAAGGCTATCAGCGAACAGTCCCTGACCGGGATTCTGATCCATCGGGAAGGCAGGCTGACGTACGTCAATCCGCGCCTGGTCGCCCTGTTGGGGTACGACGAAAGCGAAACCTCGACGCTGATCGACCAGCCGGTGACCGGGTTCGTTCATCCCGCCGATCGATCCCGGGTCGAAGATTATATCCGGCGGCGCCTCAGGGGAGAGGACCCTCCCCGGTCCTACGAGTTGCGGCTCATCGCCAAGCGCGGGGAGACGGTCTGGGTCGAGGTTCTCATCTCGACCATCGAGGGGCAGGATCCCCCGGCATTGCTCGTCCATCTGATCAACGTAACCGACCGAAAGGAAGCGGAGGAGGAGAAGGCCAAGCTCGAGGAACAGTTGCGGCAGTCGCAGAAGATGGAGGCGATCGGCCGACTGGCGGGCGGGGTGGCGCATGACTTCAATAACCTGCTGACCGCCATCCAGGGCTACTCCGAGATGATGCTGCTCTCCCTTCCCGCGAACGATCCCCTCCGCAGCGACACGCTCCAGATCAAGAAGGCGGCGGACCGGGCCGCCTCCCTGACCCAACAGCTTCTGGCGTTCAGCC
>CAYRCA010000290.1:0-5902 GCA_964422565.1 uncultured Acidobacteriota bacterium
CGGCGGCCGAACCGCCGCTCGACCCGCCCGACACGTGGTCCAGGTTCCAGGGGTTGCGCGTCGGCCCGAAGTGCTCGTTCTCGTTGGTAATGCCGAAGGCGAACTCATGGAGGCTGCTCTTTCCGACCAGCAGGGCGCCCGCCCGCCGCAGTCGTCTCACCACTTCGGCGTCGCGGCGGATCTCGCCGTACGCGTGCGGCGCCCGCGATCCGGCGGTGGTCGGAAACCCGCGCGTCAGGATGATGTCCTTGACGGCCACCGGCACGCCGGCCAGAGGCGGCGAGAAGTCGCCACTCCGGTCCCTGAGTCGGGCATCGTCGAGAAGACGATCGTTCAGGCAGACAAAACTGTTCAGGTGCCCCTCGCAAGCGGCGATCCGATCCAGAAATCCGGTGGCGACCCGGTCGCAGGAAATATCTCCGCGTCTCAGGCGGCCGAGCAGATCCGCTATGGGAAGCGCACACAGATCCTCGGACATGGCTTGCCGAGATTAGAACAGGTCGGTCCCGCCTGTCGACGCCGCATCCAGCCCGGTCTGGACCCGTGCTGGTCCGGGCGAGTGCTGCCCGTCCGCGTTGCCGCCGCCCTGGGATCGTTTCCGCTCCGGAAGCCATCGGGACTTGCGACGGCTTCCCGCTCTCTTGCAGTCGGAAATCTGCCGAAGGCTCATTCGTTCTCGGTGAAGAGGGCCCCCTCGATCGTCAGCCCGGGGCCGAATCCCAACGCCACACAGGGAAGCGCGGCGCCGACCCTCATCAAATCTCGAAGAATGAACACCAGCGTGGCCGACGACATGTTCCCATGGCGTTCGAAGACCCTTCTCGATACCTCGGTGGCCTCCGGGGGCAGCCCCAGAGACTCCGCCACCGCCCTCAGGACGCGTGTGCCTCCGGGATGCACCGCCCAACTGTTCACGTCGTCCGGCGAGAGTCCTCGCGAATTGAGCCACGGCTCCAGCCACCCTGGAAGGTGGAGGTCGATGAGTTCGGGAATTCGCCGGGAAAGACCCATGTCGAAGCCGTGACTTCCGATCCTCCAGGTCATGGCGTCGGCGGAGTCGGGCAACAATCGGCCGGCGCTGTCGGCAAGAATCCAGTCCCCCGAGGAGGAACGGGGCCGCCCGCCCGCAATCGCCCCGGCGCCGTCCGCGAAGAGTGCGTTGGACAGCACGGCGTCGGGGTCCCACCCGTACCGGAAATGAAGCGAACACAGTTCCACGGAGGCGATCAATATGCGCGCCTTCCGCTCGGCGGACGCGATCGCGCCGGCCACCCGCAGCGCGTTCAGGACGGCCTGACAACCCATGAACCCGATCTGGGTACGAGCCACGGAGGGCGAGAGGCCAAGCCCACGGATAAGGTCGAAATCCAGCCCGGGGGCATAGAATCCGGTGCAGGTCACGGTGATCAGGTGGGTGACCTCCCCGGGCCTCAGTCCCGCCTCGCTCAAGGCGATCTCAACGGCTCCGGCGACCAGGTCTCCGGCATGACGCTCGAAGCGACCCATCCGCCCAGCGGTGTCCGGTCCCCGATCCTCCGGGCCTCCACGCGGGTGGTAGAACTCATACCTCGGCTGCCCGGCGGTCTCGTCGAGAAGCACGCTGCCCCGCGTCTTGATTCCGCTCCGCCCATAGAGCGCCCGCGCCAGGCGTTCCTGCCTGGGCGAGTCGCAACAGAGCCGAACCGCGGCCTCGGCCATGGTTGGCTGGTCCACGGAGTGGTTGGGGGCCCGGCATCCAACGCCATAGATCGCAAGGGACATAATCTACAGATCTCCGAAAACCGGACGATTAACCTTTGCCGTCAAGGGTGCGGCCAGAAACGGACTGACGGCCAGGATCCGCACCGCTAGGCCGAAGAGGCGTGGATACCGCAGCATCCGGCTGATCCGGCGGCATCGTTCCTGGCGAGATCCCAGGTAGTGTCGACAAGCCCGTTCCCACCGCCGCGGCAGATCCGGGCCCCCTCCGTCGAGCGCCTCGCGAACGAAGTCCGAGACCAGCCTCCCCGCCGCCAGAGCCCAGGTCATCCCCTCCCCGGTGAAGGGTTCCACGAATCGGGCGGCGTCGCCCAGGCAAAACACTCGGGAACCGGCGGGCGGGATGCGCCTCCGCGTCAGAAGTGGGGTGCCTTTCCAGTCAAGTCCGCGCATTCGACGCACACTCTCGACGCCAGCCTCGGACAGGATTGCGGCGACCGCGCCCGCCGGCGAGCCGGCCGCCCCCAGCTCGCGCCGGTCGAGAGCCGCGGCCACGTTGACCGACCCGTCCCCCAGCCTCACCATCCCAACGTATCCCGAACGGGCCACGACCATAAGGATCTCACCTTCCCGCGGACCCTCTCTTCCCGGCGGAAGTACCGCGCCGGCCCCCAGACGACTCTCTCGACGCTCAACCCTGACCTGGGGCGCTCCACGATATCCGGTCAGGCTGTCCCCACCCAGACCGTCGGCGCAGATTACCAGCCGCGGACGAATCATTTCGCTCCCCGCGCGGCCATCAAGGGAAACCAGACAGTCGCGATCGTCGACGGCCCTCAGTCTCGCCCGGGTGGCGTCGCGAAAAGTCGCCCCGGCGGCCGTTGCCCGCCCGACCAAGGCCGAATCCAGCCGGCTTCGAGGCACCGCGTACCCACCTTCCAATGGAACGGTGGCCCTCGCGCCCCGGGCTTGGAGCGTCAGCCGGTGGATTCGACTGGCCTCGACCCGCCAGAAGGATGCCCCCAACCCCGCTTCCCGCAGCAGAGACACCGAGGCGGCGTTCAGACAACACCCGCACACCTTGTTGCGGGGAAAGACGGCACGATCCACAAGCAGAACGCGCAGACCCGCCGCCGCCAGCGTAACAGCGGCCATTCCTCCGGCGGGACCGGCGCCGACAACGAGAACATCCGGACCCGACCGGATTCCCGGCCTCACCCGCATGCGGACCTCCAAGTGAGGATCCACCGCGCGGGCCAGGTTCGCTCCAAGTCGAAACCCCTCAAACCGGCCCGGTCCGCCAGATCGCCCAGTTCGTCCACCGAAAAGGCCGCGCGGACCGAACGGAGCGCATCGACATGCACCACTCTCGAGCGGCTGAGGAGTCTGGGCGCGACGGCCGCCAGCCACAGTCCGGGCCGGCGACGATCGAGGTCGCTGATCATGAGACCCACGGCCGCGACGGTTGCCATCTCCCGCATCAGACTCTCGGCCTCCCTGGGGCCGAGATGGTGGAGGAACAGCGAGGAGATCACGACATCATAGCCTCCGGGCAGACCCTCTGTGAGGACATCCCGAACGAAGAAACCGGCCCTGGAGCCCCGAGACCGCGCGTTCATCCGGGCATATTCAACCGCCGCGGGGCTGCGATCGCATCCGTCAATCCGGAGGCGCAGGCCAAACCCGACGGCCTTTCTCTCGAGGGCCAACGCCACATCGCCCCCGCCACAGGCCACATCCAGAACCCGCGATACCGGCGCGTCCCCCGCCCACCTTCGGAGTCGACCGGCGTACTGCGCCGCCGTGCGGCTCAACCCATTGATCCTCCCCAGGGCCCTCAGGGCCCGCCGGTGGGCCCGCCTGTCCAAGGTGGGATCGTCCATCAGTTCAGGCTGGAGTACGCGGTTTACCAACTTCCCCAATTCTATCCGACATTCGACACGTGGAGAGAAGACCCCGCCGACTGCCGACCGGCCGGGTCAGTCTTTGCTGAAGAGGGATCCGATCAGCCCGCGGCGGAATTCGGACTTGGGTGCGAAGTAGCTTCCCATCACGGAGAGGCGATGTTGGGGACTGACCTCGACCTGCTCATGGAGGATCTTCCCTTCGGCACCTCGGTACACCACGTGCAGCCTGTCCCCCTGGATTCGGTACAGCAACTCGTCGCCCGACTGAATCTTCCTTTCGTCGAGAAAACCGTACCAGCCAGGCAACTCTCGGGAGATCTCGAGGTACATGTCTCGGTCGATGATCCCGGCCTCGTACACCCTCCTGGTGGACTTGCGCGCCTCGTCGACGAAGCGATTGACGGCAATCTCCCGCAGGAACCGAAGCCGGACAAAGGCGTTGGTGGCCTCGAGAGCCGCCTCGGCGAGACGCCGTTCGAGACTTGCCGAGCGGGTGTTTCCAGCCCGAACCTCCCGCAACCGATTCGCGTCCTCGGGTCCGAACTGGACGTCGAGCGTCATCACGTCGAAGCGAAGAAACAGAGCGCTTCTTCTGTACAGCATGCTCATCCGGGAGAAATCACCCCGGTCCAGGGAGTCCGTTTCGAATGGAAGTTCCTCCCCCAGCGCCGGAACGGCTAGAAGGCTGAGAAACAACGCCACGGGGAGCACTCTCACGAAACACGCTCGGATACGACTTGCGGCGGTTCGCGGACACGGCCGCCTCAAGACTGGCCGGAGTCCTCCGACCGGGGGTCGCACCCCCGGCCGATTCCGGGGCTTCAAGACCCGCGTCTCCCCGCGGAAACCCAAGGCGCTACCCAAGGAAGTCATCCGATTCCTCCGAACGGGCGTCACAGCGGAAGGGCGAAATGACCGACCGAGGACAAGCCGCCACCTATCTCAACGATAGCAGATACCGGTTCAAACCTCCTGATTCAATCCGGGTGGCGGATCTCCTCCGCCGCCCCCCCACCGGGCCGCCCCGAGCCCACCCTGAAACCCGAAACAAACCGGGAAGCCAACCCGTCCCCATCCTTTGTCCGCGTTGCGGGCCACGGTATCATCACCCCATGCGACATCATGCCCACTGGATGGCGACCCTTGCCACGGCGATCTTCCTCACCGCCCCCTCCGACGCCGCCTGGCGGGAGGAAAGCCGCGCGACGCTGGAGCGACTCCTGCTGGAGAACATCCTGCCGTTCTGGCACCCCGACAGCCTCGAAGCGGAGGCTGGCGGCTACCGGATGAACCATGACACCGACGGCCGGTGGCTGGGTCCGTCCGACCGGGGCATCGTCTCTCAGGCCCGGACGGTCTGGTTTTTCTCCCGGCTGGCTCGCAGTCCCTACGGAAACCCGGGTCACTTGCGGGCCGCCGAGCACGGATTTCACTTCCTTCGCGACCGCCTATGGGATCGCGAACATGGGGGGTTCTTCTGGCAGGTCGACTGGGAGGGGACAACCCCGACCCGCCCCGACAAGCACCTGTACGGACAGGCCTTCGGACTGTACGGTTTGGCCGAGTACTACCGGGCCTCGGGAAACGCCGAGGCCCTCGAATTGGCGAGGCGCCTGTTCGACCTTCTCGAGAGGCATGCCCACGACCGGCAGCACGGCGGCTACCTTGAGTCGTTTCGTCGCGACTGGAGCCGCCCCGCGGACGACGAGATCAACTACATGGGGGTCCCCAGCGGGTTGAAGCTGATGAACACGCACCTGCACCTGCTGGAGGCGTTCTCCACCTACCTGCGTGCCGTCCCCGATCCCAGGGTTCGCGACCGGTTGATCGAGTTGATCTCCATCCAGAGCAACGCCGTGGTGCGAAAGACCGTGGGAGCATGCACGGACCGGCACTTCCGGAACTGGTTGCCGGTAACCGACCCTGAGCAGCTTATTGTCTCCTACGGCCATGACCTGGAGAACGTTTGGCTGCTGATGGACGCGCTGGAGAGCGCCGGATTCTCCGAAAGCCCCTTTCTGGATCTCTTTGAAACCCTTTTCGCCTACTCCCTCCGCTTCGGCGAGGACCGGGAGGCCGGCGGATTCTTTTATTTCGGCCCCTTCAACCAGCCGGCGACGGGACGGCACAAGGACTGGTGGGTTCAGGCCGAGATCCTCCCGGCGTCGCTGCACATGTATCGAAAGACCGGGGAGGGGCATTACCTCGATCTGTTTCACCGCACCCTGCGCTGGGTCAACGAGCACCAGGCGGACTGGGCGGCGGGGGAGTGGTTCGCCCGCGTGCAGCCCGACGGA
>CAYRCA010000291.1:0-3290 GCA_964422565.1 uncultured Acidobacteriota bacterium
CCGCGACCCCGGCGGGTCGGGCATCGAACAGCAGTTGGTGATATCTTCCCCCCCGTGACCGGTGGGCGGGATTGGTGCGGCTGGGTTTTGACCAGGAAGGAGGTGACCCGGACGACGGGGGTCTTCAGGCTCGCGCTTGTGGTTCTCTTCCCGGCCGTTTTCGGATTCGCCTGTTCCGCCCGGGAATTCCGGCTCCCCGCTATCGCCGAAAGTCTGATCCACAGCGGTGAGGCGTCTCCCTCCGATGTTGTCGTGGTCGAGAACTTACCAGCAGGACTACCTGGTGTTCGAGATGGCCGCACAACTGGTGCCGGGACCGTTGAGGTGCGAACCAGGGTCGGCGGCGCGGCGCGGCGGTCGTCGTGGCCCGGGTTCCGGGGCTCCGATGCTCCAATGACCGGCCTGTCGCCAGAGGGACGACGGAAGGATAAGATGAGGGATCGTTATGACGATCAGGGGTTCAGGAGGGGGAAATGTCGGGCACTCGACGTGAGTTCATTGCGAGTTCTCTTCTTGCGGGCCTGACCGCCCGCGTCGTGGGATATGGGGCGGCGCCGAGGCCGGCGGAGTCTCTCCGGATACTGATTCTCGGGGGGACCGGCTTCATCGGCCCGCATCAGGTGGAATACGCCCTGCGCCGGGGCCACCAGTTGACCCTGTTCAACCGCGGCAGGACGAACCCGGAGCTTTTCCCCCAGGTGGAGCAACTGCGGGGGGACCGGAACAACGATCTGGAGTCGCTCGAGGGCCGCCGGTGGGACGCCGTCATCGACAATTCCGCCTCTTTGCCGCGCTGGGTTCGGCAGTCGGCGGAACTGCTCAAAGACGCGGCCGACCTCTACCTGTTCGTCTCCTCGCTGTCCGTCTACAGCGACAACTCCATCGTCGGGATCGACGAGTCGGGTGCCGTGGGAACCCTGGACGACCCCGCGACGGAGGAGATCACGGGACAAACGTTCGGCCCCCTGAAGGCCCTGTGCGAGCGTGAGGCTGAACGGGCATTTCCGGGCCGCGCTTTGGTGGTTCGTCCCGGCCTGATCGTCGGTCCGGGAGACCGGTCCGACCGGTTCACCTACTGGCCCGTCAGAATCAATCGGGGTGGAGAGGTCCTGGCGCCCGGAAGCCCCTCCGACCCCGTCCAGTTCATCGATGCCCGCGACTTGGCGCACTGGATGATCCGCCTGGTCGAACGGCGGGAGAACGGAGTCTTCAACGCCTCGGGTCCCAAAGCGCCTCTTTCCATGGCCGAAATGTTGTATGGAATCCGGGCGGTGACCTCGGCTGAGGTCTCGTTCACTTGGGTCGAAGCCGACTTTCTAGGCGAACGGGACGTTCGCCCCTGGTCCGACATGCCCGTCTGGGTTCCCCCCCGGGATGGAATGGAGGGCTTCGCCCGGGTCGACTGTGGCAAGGCCTTCGCCCGGGGACTGTCGTTCAGGCCGCTGGCGGACACGGCCCGCGACACGCTCGATTGGTTTGGCGCTCTTCCCGCCGAACGCCGGGAAAACTTGCGCGCGGGACTCCCGTCGCAGCGGGAGGCCGAGGTTCTGGCGGCATGGAACGTCCGGAAAAGAGCTTGACGATCCGCTGGGTGAGCCGCCTCGTGGACGTGGACCCGGGCGAGATTCGCCCGATGTTCTGGTCCGGCGCCTACTTTTTCTGCCTGCTGGCCAGCTACTACATCCTTCGCCCCATGAGGGACGAGATGGCGCTTGCCGGAGGAGTGCACAATCTGCCCTGGCTCTTTACGGCAACGCTTGCGGCCATGCTGCTGGCCACTCCCGTCTTCGGCGCCATGGTCGCCAAGCTTCCACGGTTGCGCTTCATCGCGTTCACCTACCGGTTCTTCGCCCTGAACCTCGTCCTGTTCCTGATCGCTTTCGGACACGCCTCCGAGGAGCAGAACATCTGGATTGGACGTGGTTTCTATGTCTGGATCAGTGTATTCAACCTCTTCGTTGTTTCGATCTTCTGGGCGTTCATGGTGGACGTCTTCAGCTCGACTCAGGGCAAGCGGCTATTCGGTTTCATTGCCTTCGGGGGAACCTTGGGAGGGGTTGTCGGGTCGGGGGCTACGGCGATGCTGTCCGAATCGATCGGACCGTTGACCCTGTTGATTCCGGCGGCGTTGCTGCTGGAGGTGGCGGTCCGTTGCGCCCACCGTCTGGTCAATCTCGGCTCCGCCGGGATCGCCGCCGACGCGCCGTCCTGGGCCTCGCCGCAGGCCGAGGAGGCACCCCCTCTCCATGGACCCGCCTCGAATTCGCGGGATGTGATCGGAGGTCCCGTGCTGGCGGGGATTACCAACCTGCTGCGTTCGCCGTATCTGTTGGGGATCGCCGGATTCATGCTGCTTTTCACCATCACCTCCACCTATCTCTACTTCCAGCAGGCCGAGATTGTCGAGGCCGCTTTTGAAGACCGGGCGGCGCGAACCGCGCTTTTCGCCCGTATCGATCTTGGGGTGAATCTACTCACCATTCTGACGCAGGTGTTTCTGACCGCCAGGATCCTTCGGATTTTCGGAGTCAGCGTTGCGCTGTCCCTGCTCCCCCTCGTTTCCCTGGCGGGCTTCGCCCTGCTCGGTTGGCAGCCTACCCTGGGGATTCTCGTCGGATTCCAGATCATCCGGCGGGCGAGCGACTTCGCCCTGTCCCGTCCTGCGAGAGAGTTGCTTTTCACGGTGGTGGGGCGGGAGGACAAGTATAAGGCGAAGAGCTTTATCGACACCTTTATCTTCCGCGCGGGAGATCAGATGGGGGCGTGGTCTTACGCCGGGATGAGCGCCCTCGGTCTGACGCTTACCGGCATCGCCTGGATCGCGGTGCCGATCTCGGTCGTCTGGCTTCTCCTTGGCTACTGGCTCGGGCAGCGTCAGACCGAGACTGCGGCCGCCGCGACCCCGCCGGCATCGATCGGCCACCCGGGCTAAAGCTAAAGCCCCCGCGTGCCTTGGACCGCCGCCGGTCCGCCGGCAACTTCTCGGAACAACCGGACAAGAGGCGCCTCCTCCCACCGGACCGGCCAGCGGCGGAGCGCCATGGATACCTGCGGGCCCGCCGACATCACGGCCGCCCCGCCCGCTTGCCCCTTCGTCGTGGCGGAAATATAGAGATCGACTTCCGACCAACTATCGGGTCACCTTTGTGTTTGGCGCGAACGAGCCGACCGGAAGACCTTGATGCGTTCTCTGTACACCGGACGGACCGCCGTCTTCGACGAGGAGCCGTCCCGGGGTGGTTGCGGGCGAGTCCGTTCTTCCCGTTGAGCCAATGCTCGACGTGGTTGCC
>CAYRCA010000291.1:3300-5899 GCA_964422565.1 uncultured Acidobacteriota bacterium
CCGCGCTCTCGGGCTCGGCGTCCGTCGGAACGAGATTGACTGGAGACGCGGCCTTGACCCCGGGGTGATCCCGGCCCTCCGAGGGCGAACAGTGAAAGGAGACCGATGATGTCCCGAGAACGTGCCCTCCGTGTCGTGGTTCTAGCTTAGCTCGGATGGCACAGTAATTACTGGGAACCTTGGCGCTCCTTTCTCGGCTCGTCCGGCTGATCCCCCGCCAAATTCGTTACAGAAAACGCCGCAACCGCCGATAAGGAGGGGGATATATGGAAAATATCCTCGGCGGATCGCGGCCTCTTGGCTCGATCCGCCGGGCGCCGGAGAAACGGAATCGGGCCATGCGGTGGTACGAAGTCGGAGGTCGGAAATCCCCCGCCGGAGGATCGGAACGCTCCTCTCCGGCTCGAATCCTCCCGGGGACCCTTCTATGCCTTTGTTTCCTCCAGAGTGCGATCGCGGGCGCGGGCGGTTGGCACTACTTCCGATGGTTCGGCGCCGCGGACGGTCTTTCACAAGCCGTGGTACAGGCCATTCACCAGGATCGCGAGGGCTATCTGTGGATCGGCACTCAGGCGGGACTGAATCGATACGACGGAACCGCGTTTACCGTCTACGGCATTCGGCAAGGCCTGGTCCACGACTGGGTAAACGCGATCGCCGAGGATTCGGAGGGGCGCCTCTGGGTGGCCACCCTGGGAGGCGTGAGCTACTTCGACGGCGCCCGCTTCCACAGTTTCACCGTCCTGGATGGTCTTCCGCACAGCCACGTCCACTCGCTGGCGATCGACTCGAACGGCGGTGTCTGGTGCGCGACGTCCGAAGGGCTGGCGCAATTCGACGGGACCCAATGGCGAATCCACGGAGAGGCGGAGGGAATCCCCTCCCCCGGCACGCGCGCGCTCTTACGCCAGCGTTCCGGACGGCTCTGGGTCGGGACCGACCAAGGTCTCGTCTACCTGACCGAGGAGGGTTTCCGGCAGTTCGATCCGCAGGGGCTCTCCGGCCGAGCGGTCCGGGCCCTGGCGGAGGATGAACGGGGAAGACTCTGGGTCGCACTCCCTTCGAGCGTGAGGGTGTATGACGGCGAACATCTCGACGAAAGCCACGATTTTGGGCAGCGGCTCTCTTCGCCCCTGACGGCGCTGCTGCTGGATCGTTTCGGATATGCCTGGATCGGGACGCCCGATGGGTTGGCGGTTCTGGACGGGAGTCGCCTCCGGGTCCTGAACCGTCCACACGGCCTTCGTTACCCCGATATTCGAACCCTCCACGAGGATCGCGAGGGCGTGCTCTGGATCGGAACGATGGGCGGGCTTTCAAAACTGCAGGGCCGCGCATTTACCAACTACGGGGTGGAACAGGGGCTCGGTTCCGAAGTGGTTCGGCCCATCCTGCGGGATGGGAGGGGTGTCCTCTGGGTGGGGACGACCGGTGGTCTCAGCAGCCTCGAAGGGCGGACCTGGAGGAACTACACGGTCGACGACGGATTGGCGGACAATGCCGTCCTGTCGCTGCTGGAGGACCCGTCCGGCCGTCTTTGGATCGGCACCCGCGCGGGCCTCACGGTTCTTGAGAACGGACGGTTCTCGCATCTCGCCGCAGTCCCTCGAGGCAGAGTGGTCTCCCTGGCGCGCGAGTTTTCCGGGACCCTTTGGGTGGCTCTTCAGCCCGAGGGGCTCCTTCAAATCGTCAAAGGGAATGCGATAGCCGTCGATGTCCCGGGGCAATCCTTCTCGAACGCTCGATTTCTGATCGACGGGCGCGATCGGCTCTGGGTTTCGGGGGATCGAGGGCTTTCCCTCTGGGACGGTCGCCGCTGGCGGACCTACACCGTGACCGAAGGGCTTGCCGAAAATCAGCCCTACTTTCTTTGCGAGGACGCCTCCGGAGCGATCTGGTTCGGCTATCATTCCTCCCACGGTGTAAGCCGCTTCGACGGGACCTCTTTCCGACACTTCACAACAGCCCACGGTCTGACCAACGACGCCGTCTACTCCATGGGTGTCGACGGCCGGGGGAGCCTGTGGATCGGAACGGCGCGCGGCGTGGATCGGTTTGACGGAACGACCTTTGTCAACTACGGCACCGGCGAGGGGTTCGCCAACGACGAGTCGAACGCGGGTGGATTCTTCGCCGATCGAGACGGGACCCTCTGGTTCGGAACCATGGGCGGGCTCAGTCACTACGACCCCCGGTTCGACTTAACCGGCGGGGACCCCCCGGTGGTCAGGTTCAGCCGTATCCGCCTCGGCGATCATTGGTTTTCGGCGGAAGCGTCGCCCGAGGTGGCATACCGGCACAACGACCTCACCGTCCAGGCGGCGGCGCTGTCCTTCGTGAACGAGAGGAGGGTGACGCTGGAGTATCGGTTACAGGGCTTCGACGGCGCATGGACGCCGCTGACGTTCAGCGAACTGCGGATCACCAATTTGCCGGCGCGCGACTACCGGCTGGAAGTGCGTGGCCGCAAGCACGCCACCGGCTGGTCCGAACCCATCGAGTTCGTGTTCAGCATTCAGCCCGCCTTCTGGCAGACCTGGTGGTGGTGGGGACTGATCGGCGGGCTTCTGGCGGCGGGCTCCCTCCTCGGATTTCGGAT
>CAYRCA010000292.1:0-5869 GCA_964422565.1 uncultured Acidobacteriota bacterium
GACCAATAGCTTGGAAGGCTATGACTCTACCAGCTGAGTTACTCCCGCACTCCGACCCTGTATTCCCAAAAACTTCAATTATGAACAAATCCAGCGGGCAAAGCAAGCCTGCCCGAACGCGAAAAAACGCGAACGACGCGAACGGGGCACCTCCCCGAAACTCGGCCGATTCCGACTCCGCGGGTCCCCGCCGGGAGGACGACCCCGCCGCCGCCGAAGCCTGATGGAGGACCTGGAGGGGGTAGGATTCGAACCTACGTAGCCCCTAAGGTCAACGGGTTTACAGCCCGTCGCATTTGACCGCTCTGCCACCCCTCCCCACCATGGGCAACCCGACCGACGGACTCCGTCCAGCCCGGCCACCCCGCAACAAACGGGACAGCATCTTACCATAGACACGAGGCACAAGTCCGACGGATCCGACCGGCCGGACGCGCCGGACCTGGAGCTGGCGAAGGGACTTGAACCCCCAACCTACTGATTACAAATCAGTTGCTCTACCGGTTGAGCTACGCCAGCTCTTCGATCATTGTAGGGCAACCGGCGGCCACCCGGCAAGGGAAGCCGGCGAAGCTGGCGAAGGCGGGATCGGCCGGTCGGACGGGTCCGCCGAGGCCAAGCCCTCCTCATCCGCCGAAATCCCTCGAGGCGAGGGTCCGCGCGGAGATTCGAAAACGCCAGAGCAGGGCGTAGAGTTCCCCATCCCCCAGCCGCCGTCCTCGGCGGATCGAGCGCCGCTTGCCGAGCATCCGGGGCAGACCCCGCAAGCCGTCGACGTAGGCCGACAGGACCGCCCGGGAAAGTCCCCGGAAGGACCCCGCCCGCCGAAAGTTACCCGCCGGCCCGCGGGCGGCCAGAAAGGCACCGACGTTCCAAAGCCAGCGGTAGAGCGTAAACACGGGATTCAGTAGCAGCAGCGGCGTGGGGAAACTCTTCACGGCAAGCCAAAAACGGTTTCTTTCGACCCAATAGATCTTCCGCTCGGAAAAGCGCCCCGAGGTGGCCGAGTGGCGGTGGTAGGCCACCGCCTCGGGAACGTAACGACACTTCCAGCCCAGAAGGCGCGCCCGCAACCCCAGATCCGCGTCATCGCCATAGGCGAAGAAGTCCTCGTCGAACCCCCCCACTTCAACGAGCAGGGTTCGCCGATACAAGGCCGCGCACCCGTCGGGGAAGAGGGCCTCGCTTCCTTCACCGAATGCGTGGGAGTCGGACTCCCCCGTCCCGCGGCCCCGGTTCTGGCCGTCCCAATAGATCAGATGGCCGGCTTTGTCGATCACGTCCGTCCCGTGAAACAGCACCTTGGACGCGCACATCCCCAGCCGCGGATTCCTCCGCGCTCCCTCCACCAGAGCGGAAAGCCATCCCGGCGCCGCCACGGCATCGTTGTTCAGCAGGGCAATCCACTCGCCCCGGGCGACGCGCAACCCCGCGTTGCATCCCCCGGCAAACCCCCGATTCTCCGCCAGTCGTACGAGACGTAGGCGGGGATCCCCCCATCCCTCCACCAGGGCGACGCTGCCGTCGGAAGATCCGTTATCAACCACGATCGTTTCGAAGGCGGGATAGCCCTGACTCAGCAACGAGGCAAGACACTCCCGAAGCAGATCGGCACGGTCGAGATTGACAACAATGACCGACACCAGGTCTTCCGCCATGGACCCGCTTTCCTTCAAAAAGAAGGCGTCCTCGCTTCGCGTCTTCGAGGTTTCGAGATCGGCATTCATCCCTCGCACATCACTCCCATCCCCTCCAACCCCTTCAGAACACGCGCTAATCCCACGAAGCGTACACCATGAGGCTGCCTCCCCTCCCCATCCTCGCCTCGGCCCAGGCCCATGGCTGGGCCATGAGTACCAGACCCAGATAGGCGGCCTCCGCGACGATATCACCCGGCCCCCCGGTCCGGCCGTGCCGCAGCGCTCGAACCTTTCTGGAGAGGGGGTCGAGGATGGGGAACAGACTCGAAACCATCGCCGGAGCGTTGTCCCGCAGCGAAAAATGGCGCAGACGGCGGATTCGGAAGCCGCTCCGGCCGAGAATGTAGAGCAAGGCGTAGGTGGTGTAGTTGCACACGTGTCGCGGACAGTCGAGACCATGCCACCGCGGGCCGAACAATCGCGCCTGGAAGCTGGCGCGGTTCGGCACCTGGACAAAGAGATGCCCCGGCCTGGTGAGCAGCTTCTGGACGCGCCGGAGGAACTTGAAGGGATCGGGCACGTGCTCGAGCACGTGAAAAAGCGTCACAACGTCAAACCGCCGGCCCGATTCCGCCGCGGTCAGCTCGTCCCCATGGATCACCAGGTCGTTGCCCAGTCGAGCGGCCGCCGCCACGGCCTCGGCCGAGGATTCCACCCCCGCCGCCCGAAAACCCGCGCGACTGGCCAACCGGACAAACAATCCGCTGCCGCATCCGACATCGAGCAAGGCGAGATCCGTCGACTCGGGCAGGACCGTCCGGACAAACCGCAGGTGGTCACGGGTCATCACCCACTCCCGGTAACGGCGCTCCAGAGCCGCAAGAGTCCCTTCCCCGTCCCACCAGTAGCCCCGGGGGTAGAAGTCGGCGAAACGGTCGGCCGCACCCAGGTCGTCCCGGAAGAGGAGACCGCACCCGTTGCACTCGCGCAGGGGAAATGTTTCGTCGGTCGTCCGCAGCAGCCGATCCGTCAGACGCCACTTGAGACGGGTATTGGGACACTCGCACACGGGACAGATCATGGCAGGCGCCGCCGCTCAGCCGGCGGCCCTCTTTCCGCTGTTGTTGCGCAGAAACCGCTTTCGGAGAAGGAAAAGAAGGTTGGCCCAGCCGTCCCGCCAAGGCCTCAGCTTCTTCTCACCCGCCCGGTTCGAGTAGCGAATCGGAATCTCCCGAAATCCAATCTCCGGCTTCAAAATGGCCTCCAGTTTTATCTCCTCGGAGAACGCCATCCCGTCGCTGACCAGATCCATCCGCTCCAAGGCATCCTTGAAGAATATCCACATCCCCGACTGGGAGTCGCGGATCCAGCGCAGGAAAAGCACCGAGGCGACCAGACTCAGGAATCGGTTTCCCCAGAGATTGACTCGGGACATCGACTCCGGGTCCGTGATGGGGAATCGCGACGCCGACACGAACCCGACTCGAGAGTGGAGCAAGGCCTCAATCAAATAGGATAAGGCGTCGACCGGATAGGAGTGGTCTCCGTCAAGAGTGACGATGATATCGCCTCGGGCGTGAAACAATCCGGTCTTGTAGGCCCGCCCATACCCCCGGACGTGCTCGTGGAGAACCCGCGCCCCCATCCCGCCGGCGATCTCGGCGGTTCCGTCGGTGGAGTTGTTGTCCACCACGATCACTTCGTCGACGAAGTCGGGGATCCGGGACAGGACTTTCCCGATTCCCTCGGCCTCGTTCAGACATGGAATAACAACCGTGATGAGATGGTCCTTGTACATGCCGCGGTGTCACCGCCCCCTCAGTTCTCCGTCATCTCCCGCAGAAGGCGGCGACTTTCGGCGCCGAATCGTCCGGAAGGGTCCAGACGGGCCGCTCTCTCCAGAGCGGCGCCGGCCTCGGCCACCTCCTCCTGGAGCATCAGAAGACGGCCAAGATTATAGTAGGTTTCCGCGCGCGGAGTCCGGGCGACCGCCTGGCGATAGGCCCCCGCGGCCTCGGCGATTCTGCCGGTCCTTTCGTAGCAGAATCCCACCATCTCCCAGGTGTTCGCCGTCGGCCTGACCTCGGCGGCCAGTCGGAGAAGGGGAACGGCGTGCTCACACTCACCCAACTGAAAATGACAGTAACCGAGCCAGTAGTTGCCACTGGGATCCTGCGGAAAGGCGGCGACATATCTCCGCAGATACCCCAGGGCGGCCTCATAGTCGCCGGAGTCGACATGCAGCAAACCGATGTTGTACCAGACTCTCTGCACATCGAGGCGCCTGTCCGGCGCGGCAACGGCTCTCTCGTAGAGTTTCATCGCCTCGGCTCGAGCTTCCCGAGCCCTTTCCGGCTGGTTTCGATGGTCGTGAATCAGTGCAATCTCCTTATACGTGTTTCCGAGGTTGCTGTAGGTAAATGGATTATCGCCCTCAAGCTCGAGGGCTCGGTGAAAGTTCTCACGGGCCTGTCCCAGAAGCTCCTCGGCCTTGATCACGCGCCCGGCCGCGCGATCCTCCCGGGCCACCGTGTAGTACATGGCGCCCAGGTTGCTGTAGGGAAGCGCCCGATCGGGCGCCAACTCGACGCTTCGGCGGGTCAGGCGGATCCCATCGCCGGTGCGGCCGCTTTCGAAGTAAGTCTGCCCCAGATTCACATTCGCGCGGTAAGATCCGGGCGCCTTTCGATAGGTGGCCTCCCAGAGCGTCAACCGGTCCTTCCAGTCGCGGTTGCGAACGATCGTCATGGAGGAGAACACACACCCCACCACCAACAACGCCACCCAGGACGCCCTCTTCCCCGAGACCCGGGCAAAAAAGGTGCCCCCGGCAAGCGAAGCGCCGATCATGGGAACGTAAAGGAAGTGATCGGCGGCCAACTCGTGGAAAGGAAACAGCTGCAGGACCGGAGCGATGGTCACGGCGAACCAGAGCATCCCGACCGAAACCAGCGGCAGGCGGGGGAACAGCAGGGAGGATAGAACGAGAAAGAAGACCAGGAAGAGCAGGCCAGCCAAGGTGGCAGGCTCACTCAGTCCCGTCGAGATTGGAAAGGCCTCGCCCAGGTAATCGGCCAGAAGGGGGTGGGGTACGAACAGGAGCTTGACATAGTGGAAGAACAGCTTAAACGAGGTGCCCAGGTTCGTAAAAACGGTTCCGCCCCAAAAGCCCTCCATGCGGCTTGCCTGCAATACGAAGACGGCGTAGTACAGGGCCACCGCCGCCAGCGCGACGAGGGTCAGGTAGAGCGCCGGGAAGGCCCGGATCGCCCGAGTCAGGGCTCCGGGGAGTGAGGGCTTACGGTCCTCGGACTTCCGCCACTCGCAAGAGGCATCCACCAGCAACAGCAGCCCGGGAAAGACGATCGCCACCTCCTTGGAGAGGACCGCCAACAGGAAGCACAGAACCGCCAGCGACGCCTTTAAAAGGCGTCGCCCCCTCTCCTCTCGAAACCGCAGGTAGAGGATTAGCGCCAGAAGCATGAAGAACGCGGCCAGGAGATCCTTCCGCCCGGAGACGTAAGCGACCGCCGCGGTCTGGACGGGATGCACGATGAAGATAAACGCCCCGGCCCCGGCGATGAGCCGCGAACCCGTGAGCCGCCGGAAAAGCGCCAGGATCAGGAGGCCGTTGGCGGCGTGGAAGACAACGTTCGTCAGGTGATAGAGAAACGGCTCCTCGCCCACGACCAGATAGTTCAGGGCGTAGGTGAGAGTCCTCACCGGGCGGTATCCCGACTCCCACACGATGCCCCACCAGTTCAAATTACTGACCAGGGGATCCTGGACAATCAGCGTGACGTCGTCGAACACAAGCTCATGCCCCAGCGTGTTTGCGTAAAGCAGGATTGCCAGAAGCGCCAATCCCGCCGGCAGAAGCGGGGGGAGGCCCGGTTTCGCCGGCACCGCGCCATCGACTCTACCGGGCTGAGTTCTTCGCTTTCTCGCCATACTCATCCACTCGCAACGAGTCTAAGAGTTCCAGGATGCTCCGGACAACCTGATCCCAGGTCAAGCGTTCGCGGAAGCGTTCGATGTTGCGCCGAAACCGTTCCCCCTCTTCGCGGTGGAAGAACCGCACGATCCTTCCGGCCAGGGCTTCGGGGTCCCGGGGAGGCACCAGGTAGCCGGTCTCCCCCTCCCGCACCACCTCGGCCAGTCCCCCCACCCGGGTGGCTATCACCGGGACCCCAAACTGGTAGGCAACCGGGACCACTCCACTCTGGGTC
>CAYRCA010000293.1:0-5856 GCA_964422565.1 uncultured Acidobacteriota bacterium
CCAGGCTCCTCTCGCCAACGCGGCATCCGTAGACGACGCCCTCGATCCGGTTGGCCCAGGGAGAGAACCCCTCCACCCGGACGAAGCGGACCGAAGATCGCGTTTCCAGATAGGCGACGGCCCTCGCCGCCGTCCACCGATATCCCCTCGTCTGGACCTCGTGCCAGTACCACCCTTCGCCCATCTGATGATTGTGGGAGCTCCGGTCGAAGTCAATGCGATGGGAGAAAGTCTCGGGGGGCGTCGCCGATGGCTGGTTCAGCTCGTACCGCCACTGGCTTCGCAGTTTTCGCCTGAGCGTCCCTCGATTTCCGGCATGCACGAGGATCATCCAGAACTCCGCGTGAGGATACCAGCCCAGGCCCAAAAGCGTGGTCCAGCCCAGGAACGGGTGAAGCTTGCGGTAATCGGCCCTGTCCAGGCCGCAGGGGAGATCGTGAAGGGCGGCCAGCCCCGCCGACCGAAGAGCCCTCCGGAAAAAACCGGGCTTCATCAGCTGAATGCTCTCGAAAGTGGAATGCTCCCTCAGAAAGCCCGGGTTGCGCAGGCGGATGTAGCGGTCGCGCAGGAAGCGGGGGAGAAACTGGGGGAAATAGAGGTCGGTGTGGGCGTCGTAGGGGTACCAATAATTGGGGGTGGTCAGGAGAATCATTCCGAAAGGCGCCAGGACCCGTCGCAACTCGTGGAGGAACCGCAACTGCCACGATTTTCCCCCGGTCAGGTGCTCGATCACGTCGAAGGCCAACACAAGGTCGAAGCAGCGATCCGGAAATGGAAGCTCGATCCCGCCGCATTGCGCGTAGGAGCACCCGGGGGAGGGCCGGGCGAACTGGAGTACGTGGCGATGGTAGTCGCCGCCCAGGTAGAGGCCGCCCCGCTCCGCCACGATCGGCCCCAGCGCGCCGGTCCCGCAGCCGATGTCCAAAACGCGGCGCTCCCGAAGCTCGATCGGGGCGAGGGACTCAAAGTTATCGAGAATTTTGCGGGCGCGCTCCCGGCTCTGTCTCCAGTAGTCGACCCAGCGCCGGTAGGCGGCGCTGTCCCGCGATCCAAAGATCGCCTCCGCCGCCTCCTCCAGGGAGCGGGCTGATCCTGTCGACTGCCGTGGGTGGGTCATGCCGTTCCGCGACCGGACGGGGAGCCGCCCGCCGGTCGGTTTTGTGACGGAGGCCGCTGAACGCTCAACCGATTCGACCTAGAATGCATCCATATGCTGTAATCGGGCATCTGAAATAGCTGTCAACCGAAGCCAGGGACGGGACGGGTCGCGCCTGGTTTCGAGACTGAGGATTCTATGACAAGACGGGCGGCGGTGGTAATCTTCGCGGCGATCCTTCTGGGGCCGTCGCAGCCCTTTCTTTCCGCCATTTCGGTGAGAACCGTCAACCTCCGAGAAATGGTGGAGGCCTCGGGCCGGGTGTTCTACGGCCGGTGCCTGGCGGCCGAGGACGTCCTGGATCCGGATCTGGGCTTCACGGTCCGGGAGTACCGCTTTCGGGTGATCGAGGGCCTGAAGGGGGCTTCGGCCGGAGAAATCGTCGTCTTCCGGCAGGTCGGCTCGGGCCGGGGCCCGGTGTCGATCCCGGGCGTTCCCCAGTACCGAAAGGGGCAGGATACGCTGCTCTTTCTGTACGCCGATTCCCGCCTGGGGTTGACCAGCCCGGTGGGGCTGGAGCAGGGCCTGTTTCGCGCCGAGCCGCTGGAGACCGGGGAGGTGGGATTCATCAACGGGTACGGCAATCGGAACCTCGCGGCGGATCTGGCGGAGCGGACGGTGGCCGAGGCCGGTCTGAGCGTGCAGGAGGCCCGGATGCTGCGGTCCGACGCGCCCATCCCCTTGGATGTGTTGCGGGAGCTGGTGACGAAATTCGACCGCCTGCCCGACTCGCCCGAGGGGGTGGACCAGTGAGGGGGCCGGGGCGGCTCGTCGTGGGTGTCCTGGGTCTCCTGCTGGCGGGGGGAGGTTTGTGGGGGGGCGGTCCCAATCACATTACCGGCGACGGCGGGTTTCTTCGGTGGAACCCAAGTCAACCGGTCCCGTTCACCATCGACAACGGGCCGCTGGGACCTTTGAATCGGGACGCCGCCGCCGCCTTGGTGAGGGAGGCGGCCGCCAAATGGACCGAAGTGCCGACGGCGAGCATCGTCCTTCTGGATAACGGCTTTCTGCCGGACGATATCAACCACCTCAACTACGAGGAGTTCTTTGGGATGGGACCCGGAAGACAAACCCGGGTTCGGCCGGAGAACCCCATCGTTTTCGACGACGACGGGCGCATCATCGATGACTTTCTGGGCGGGAGTTCCGGCGGGCGCAGACCCAGCGACAACGTGCTCGGTTTCTCCGGAATCCGTTTTGTTCTGGGAAACGAGTTCCAATCGGCGTGGGCCGTTCTTAACGGCAGGAAGGCCTCCGATCCGACGTTTCTTCAGACCGTCGTCCACGAACTCGGACACTTCCTGGGTCTGGACCACTCCCAAGGGCTGATCGAGAACTTCAATCAAGCAATGTTTCGCGAGCATGTGCCGGTCATGTTTCCGGTCGGCGCGGCTCCCGGTCTGTCCACGGACCCGCTCCGGGACGACCGGGTCTGGCTCTCGTGGCTCTACCCGGCGCCCGGGTTTTTCGAGGACCGGGGGACGATCCGCGGTCGGGTCTTTCGCCTCCGCCAGGAGGGCCCGGTGCTTCAGGGCGCGAACGTGGCGGCCATTCCCGCCGTTGACGACGGGAACGGGGGTTTGGCGCCGGGACGCCGGGATGTGGTGACGGCGGTTTCCGATTTCCTGGCGGCGGGGACGGGAGAGTTCGAGCTGCCCGGGTTGCCTCCGGGGCCTTACTTCGTCCGGCTGGATCGACTCAGCCCGGCCTTCGCCGGCGGAAGTGGGGTCGGGCCGTTCGACGAGCGCCCCGGCAACTTCCCCACGGAATTCTGGCACCTGGACGAGTCGGCCTTCGACGACCCGGAGGCGAAGACCGTGATCCACGTGTCGGCGGGCGGCGAGGTGAGCGGCATCGATCTGGTGGCCAACGAACCCCCGGCGGTTTTCCTCCGTCTCAGCGTGGAGGGATCGACGGTCGTCCCGCTTCAGGACGACGACGCGCGCATGATCCTGTTTCCCGACAGCTTCGCCTTTCCCTTCTTCGGCGAGTTGTATCGGGAGGTTCATGTCAACAGCGACGGCAACCTGACGTTCCGGGGGGGAGACGCCCAGCCCGGGGCGCCCCGCACCGAGGCCCGGTTTCTGGGCGGGCTGCCGCGGATCGCGCCGCTGTTCACCGACCTGGATCCGGAGGCGAGTTCCGCGGCGCAAGTCCGGGCCGAGACCGGGATCGGGTTCGTTCGGGTCGTCTGGGATCAGGTGCCCGAGTTTAGCGAGACGGGAACGGCGCCGCCGAACACATTCTCGGTGACCCTCTTCGACACCGGCGACATTCTGTTCGACTACGAGTTGGTGACGGTCACGCCCGACCCCGACGCCCAGTACTCTCAGGGCCTGCATTCGGTGGTGGGGATCTCCCCGGGGGGAGGCGCGCCGGGGCGGACGGTGAGTTTCGCCGCCGCAGGGACTCACGACATCGGGGACGGGGCCATCTACCAGGTCTTTCCCGGAAACATTCCGTTCAACCTGACGGGTCGCCAAGTCCGCTTCCAGGCGTCGCTGACCGAGCTGTTCTTTCCTTTCCTGAGCGGGGACAACCGGGATTTCACCGGCTTCGCCGTCACCGCCCACGGCGACCAGGATGTCTCGGTCACGGCCGAAGCGCGGGGCGGAGAGGGCGCGTTACGGGCGTTTCCCAGGAACCCCTCCTCCCGGGACATACCCGCCGGCGCGCAGCTGGCCGAGCTGGGACGGGAGATCTTCGACCTCGGACCGACGACGCCCCATTCCGGCTGGGTGCGGATGCTGTCGTCGCGGCCCGACGTGGGCTCCTTCTTCCTGTTCGGAAACGGCCTGACCGGACGCCTGACGAAGATGGACGGGTCGGCGGCCCTCCTCCAGCGCAGTCCGAAACTCTACTTCACTCGGCTGATTGACGGCCCGGGGACCTTTCCCAACCCGGCGGGTCAGCGGCAAGACGCGGAGACCCTTCTTTTCGTGGCCAATCCGAACGGCGAGGCGGCCTCGGTGACGCTCCGTCTTTTCAACCAGGGAGGGCTTCAGGTGGGCCTCGACGTGGTGCGGCACCTGGAGCCGTGGGGTCGACTTTCCGCCCGCCTGTCGGAACTCTTCAGCCTCGGCGGCCCCTGGTATCAGGGTTTCGTGGAGGTGGAGTCGGACGGGCCGGGGCTGGTCGGATTTCAGCTGATCGAGCTCGAGGACACGCTGCTGGGCCTCAACGCCCAGCCCCCTTCCGACGCGACGGTGGCCTATTCGGCCCAACTGGCGCATGGCGCCGACATCTTCACCAGCCTGAAGGTGGTCAATCCCACGACGCAGCCCGTTTTTCTGACGGTCACCGCCCACCTGGTGCGCGAGGACGGAGGTATCGACACCCGAGTGAACAACCTTACGCTGCAGACGCGCCAGTCTCTGGACCTGAATATGGAGCAACTGTTCGGCCTGGGTCCCGGAGGGAGCGTTGCCCAGGTGGGGTCGATCGTGGTGCAGTCTACCGGGCCGGGGATCGTCGGCGACGTCATCTTCGGGGAGTCGGGAAGCGCCCGGTATGCGGCGGCGCTTCCCCTGCAGACTCGACTCCTGCGCCGGGCGATCCACAGCCAGGTGTCGAACGGCGTGGACCCCACCGATCCGTCCCTGAGCTCCTTTACGGGGCTCGCCCTCTTCAACCCCGCCGCCCAGAACGCCCAGGTGACGGTGGAGATCTTCGACCGCCGTGGCGACAGCGTGGGGCAGACGGTGGTTCAACTGGGGCCGCGGGGGCGATTCTCCGGGACCCTGGCGGAGCTGGTTCCGGCCAGCCAAGGCCTGGTGCGCGGCTATGTGCAATTGACGGCCAGCCCGCCCGTCGTCGCCCAGCAGCTCTTCGGCAACAACACGCTGGACTACCTATCGGCGGTCGTGCCGACGGTGTTGGAATGACGGGACTAAGCAGGCGGCAGTCAGCAGGCGGCAGGCAAGCAGGCGGCAGGCGGTAGCTGACCGGTAAGCCCGGGCTTCACCTTTCTTTCGCAGGTTTCTCTCTTCGTGCGTTCTTTATTAGGTATGATGAATGAACACCGAAGAGCCGCGAGGACCTACCACCGATTTAATCGTCTGGCAAAAGGCACGTCAACTTGTGTTGGCAGTCTACCAGCTTGTCGGGCATTTACCGAGATCGGAGCGTTACGTCCTCGACCCTCAGTTGCGCCGGGCCGCCATTTCAGTGCCGGCGAAACCGGGCAGAGGGCTTTCGGAAACGAGGCAAGAGCGATAAATCGCGCTTCGTCAACATCCCCCACCGCTCCTTGGACGAGTGTCGATACTATCTCGAGTTGATCCGCGATCTGGGCTACTGCGATCCGGGTTCGGAACTTGTTCTGGTCGATGAGATATCTCGGCTGTTGAGCGCTTATGACCGCCAACTACGCCGAAACGAGGGTCTGGGCCGAGGCGGACAGGTAACCGTTTACCTCCGCCGCCCGCCGCCTGCTTGGTCCCGGCCGCCCGCGCCCGCTGCCTGCTCTCCTGTCACCCGCCTCTGATACAAGGTACTTGGCTCGGGGATGACGCAGACAGCGGAGTTGCTCCATCCGGTCTTCGCTCACGAGAGCGAGGCCGAATTTGCCCAGTTTCTGGACTTCTACCAGGTCGAGTGGAGGTATGAGTCGATCTGCTTTCCCATCGGGTGGGACGACGAGGGGCGGGTCAACGAGTCCTTTACGCCCGATTTCTATCTGCCCGCCTTTGAGCTTT
>CAYRCA010000294.1:0-5818 GCA_964422565.1 uncultured Acidobacteriota bacterium
CGTCCCGCAGGCCACTCCGAGCGCCAGGGCGTCCGCCAGATCCCCGTCCGCCGCCAGACTTGCGGCCATGGCCCCGCACAGGGCGTCGCCGGAGCCGATGGAGCTGACTGCCTCGACCTCGGGCGGGTTGGCGCGCAGGAACCGCCGGCCGTCGAAACCAACGGCCCCTTCCCTTCCCAGGGTCACCACGACGTGTCGCGCGCCCGCTCGAGCCAGTCGGCGCATGCCCGCATGGAGCGCAACCCATCCCTGGACCGACTCTCCCAGGGTCTGTTCCAGTTCGGCGAGGTTCGGCTTCACCAGCAGAGGACCCTCGCGCAAAGCCAAATCCAGGGCGCGACCCTTCGCGTCGACGATGGCGCCGACGCCCTTGTCGGCGGCCAGCCGGACACAGCGGGCGTAGAAATCCTCCGGCACACCCGGCGCCAGCGTGCCGGACAGCGCAAGCAGGGTCGCGTCCGCCAGCAGAATCTCCAGCCTCTCGAGAAGCCGCTCGACATCGGCCGGCTCGACGGGACCGCTCTCTTCGATCAACTCGGTGTGGGAGGGCGCCTCGCGGTCGATCACGGTCACGCACAATCGAGTCTCCGGACGAACCTCGACGAAATCATGTGCGATTCCAAGAAGGTCCAAGGCTTCGCGAAGCCGCGCGCCCCGTCCTCCTCCCGCGAACCCGGTCGTCGCCACGCGGCGTCCGAACCGATGGGCGACCTTGGCGGCGTTGACCGACTTCCCGGCGGCGACCTCCTTGACCCACGCCGCGCGGTTAACGCCGCCCAGACGCAGCGCCTCGAAGACCATGACCCTTCCGATGGCAGGCGTCGTGCCGAGGCATAGAATCATGTCGGTATTCTCCCTCCTATCTCCTCCCGAAGCCGACGAAAGCCCTCCTCCATCGACACCCGGATCTCGTAGCCGAGGTCCCGGCGGGCAGCCGAGATGTCGAACCAGTGGGCCGTCGAGAGCTCCTCGGCCAGGAAACGGGTCATGCGCGGCTCCCCCCTCAAGGGCAGCAGCCGGTACACCGCCTCCAGGATCGCGCCCGCCACGTAGGCCGCCCGCGGCGACAGGGACCCCCGAACCGGCGACAGGCCGGCGCATTCCAGAACCCGGTCGACGAAGTCCCACAGCGGCATCGGCTCCCCCTGGGAGATGAAATAGGCGTGGCCCGCCGCGGGCGAACCGACCGCCAGCCGCCGCGCCGCGCAAAGGTGCGCATCCACGACGTTGTCGATATAGGTGAAGTCGACCAGCCGGTCGGCCGTTCCCACGCGCCGCAACTTCCCCTCCCGCCCCCGCTTGAGAATCCCCGGAACCAGGTGGGTGTCGCCGGGGCCCCAGATCAGGTGCGGACGCAAGGCAACCGTGGCCAACCCCGGATCGTTGGCCCCGAGGACGAGCCGCTCGGCTTCGGCTTTGGTGGCCGGATAGGAGGCCTTGTGGCGGGGCGGGTAGGGTGCCGACTCGTCCGCCCCCTCCATGTCCCGCCCGTCGAAGACCACGCTGGGGGAGCTGGTGTAGACCAGTCGGGAAATCCCCAGCTCCCGGCAGGCGCGAAGCACGTTCCGGGTGCCCACGACGTTGGCCTGATAGTAGTCCCGCCAGGGTCCCCAGATACCCGCCTTGGCGCCGACGTGAAAGACGAGGCCCACGCCCTCGCAGGCCCGGAGAACCGCCGCCGCGTCGGCGAGATCCCCCCGGGACCGCTCGACCCCCAGAGCCTCCAGAGCGGGATAGTGACTCCGGGAGAAGGACCTCACGCTCGAGCCCTCCTCGACCAGCCGCCGCACCAGAGCGCCCCCTAGAAATCCGCCCCCTCCGGTGACCAGAATCCTCATCGCCGCCTCCCGGCCGCCCACTCGGCCAGCTTCTCCCGAAAGATCTTCGCGTTGTGGCGAATGTCGACCGGAAACCCGGGATGGAACAGGATCGTCCCGATGGGCCGGGTCATCTCGGTCCTCGAACCCAGCCTCAGCAATTCCTCGCGGATCCGGGCCCGCTCCGCCGAGGAAGCCTTTTCGAGCAGTTCGACACAGAGAACCGGCGCCTGCTCGGGGGGTGGGCCGACTCCGACCAGCGCGGATCGCCGCACCCGCGGATGCTGGTTGAAGACGCCCTCGCAGGGGACGGTGAAGAGCGTTCCCCGCGCCGTCCGCACTCGATGGGACTTGCGGCCGCAGAACCAGACGCGGCCCTCCGGATCCAGGTAGCCCAGGTCCCCCATCCGATGGCGGACCACGCCCTCCGACCGGATCTTGGCCGCCCGGTCGGCCTCGGGCCGCTCGAAATAGCCGGGCGACACGTTGGGCCCCCAGACCACCAGCTCTCCAATTTCCCCGGCCGGAAGGAGCCGGTCCTCCGACCAGGACTCGACGACGTCGTCGGAAATCGGAATCACAGCCAGGAATACCCCGGGCAGGGGCCGTCCCACGCACACGCCCCTCCCTTCGGCGGTCCCCCCCAGGACCCGGCGCTCGCCGTGGGAGATGGAGCAGACGGGCAGGGCCTCGGTGGCGCCGTAGGGGGTGTGGATCCGGGCCTCCGGCCCAAGGAGCCGGCTGAACCGATCCAGGACGCGGTCCGCCACCGGGGCGCCCGCCGACAGGACCCGTCGGAGCGAGGGAAGCCGGATACCCCGCTCCGCGCCGAATTGGCCGACGCGATCCAGCAGGGCGGGGGATCCGAACATATGGGTGACGCCCAGCTCTCGCACCGGGCCGATAATCCTTCGCGGGTCGACGCGCCCCGGACGGGTAAAATCCATCACGGGCAACACCGTGGTCATCCGTAGGGCCGGATCGAACAGCGCAAAGAGGGGGAAGGTCGCCAGATCGATCTCCCCCTCCCGAATGTCGTAGGTCGAACGGAGCAGCTCCGCCTGGGCCAGGAACATACCGTGGGTGTACCGGACGCCCTTGGGGGGGCCGGTGCTGCCCGAGGTGAACACGATCGCCGCCGGTTCGTCGGGTTCCGTCGGCAGCGGACGCGGCGCCTTGCCCGAGCCCCTCGCCAGGACCTCTCGAAAGGGGATGCTTCCGGGGACTCTCCAGGAGCCGACGGCGATCCTGACCCGGACCGTTTCCCGAGCCCACCCCAGCAGCAGCCTCGCCCAGTCGGCCAAGGCCGTCCCCACGAACGCCTCGGGCCGCGCCTCCGGCAGGCACCTCCTCAGGTGTCGGCGGCCGATTCCGGGATCCAGCAGGACCGGAACGGCGCCCAACTTCGCCAGCGCGAAGGCCAGGACGAGCAACTCCGGACCGGGGACCACCAGAACCGCGACGCGGGTGCCCCGCTCCACCCCCAGATCGGCCAGACCGCGGGCGCACCAGTCGCTCTGGTCGTCCAGCTCACGGTAGGTCCGGGTCCCCCGCGGGCTGATCAGCGCCGACCCGTCGGGCCGGTCGCGGGCCCGCGCCCTGAGGTGATCGGCGATGGTTCTCAGCTCGGACAAAGGATTCACCTCGCGTCAGGTTCCGGAGAGAAACTCCCGGATGGCCGCCTCGACCTCGGGAAAGGCGTCCTCCAGAACGTAGTGTCCCGCGTGGGGAAAGCGCCGCACCTCGGCCCGGGGGAGGTACTCCCGCCACTTTTCGAGAAAACCGGCGTCGAAAACGAAGTCCTTGTCTCCCCACAGAATCAGGGTCGGCTTGTCCCGCAGCACGGGAAGTCCCTCCTCGGTCTCCCGGAGCGGGGCGTAAGAGGGGTCCCCCGGAGACAGGGGAATGTCCTGGACGAACCGTAGAACGGCGATTCGGTTCGCCCAGGAGTCGTAGGGTCCGCGGTATCCGAGGCGGACGTCGCGCCCCGTTGGACGCTGAAACCCCAGGTGGCCGGCGCCGAGGCAGAAGGCGTTGAGGCCGCGGATCAGCGGGACCGCGAGCCTCGAGCTCCGGCAGAGGCGGATGGTCCAGTGCAGCGATCGCCCCCGGGGGACCCGGAAAGCCGCCGTGTTGAGGAGGACCAGGCGCCGAATCCGCTCCGGGTTGCGGACGGCGTAGCGGAGGCCGATGGGACCTCCCCAGTCGTGCGCCACGAGGGTGAGCGGCCCGCAATCGGCCGCCGCGGCGTCCAGAAACTCCGCAAGATCCGCCACCCGTCGAGCCATCACATACCGATAGCGACGGTCGTCCGGCTTCGAGGAGAGTCCGCATCCGATAAAATCGGGGGCCATGACCCGATGGGACGACCGGAGCGACCGGATCAGGTCGCGGTACATGAAGGACCAGGTGGGGTTGCCGTGGAGCAGGAGCACCGGATCGCCCGCGCCCTCGTCCAGATAGTGCAGTCTGTGGCCGTCCGCCAGGTCGAGGAACCGGGAGTCGAAGTCGTAAAGATGGCGAACCTTCCCCAGGAAAGAAGTCATCCCTTCGGCGGGTCTCTCTCGCGATCGGGTCAATACTCGAAGGAAGCCAGGGCGGTCGTCACGCCGGCGCTTCCCATCACCAGCAGCACTCGCATCCCCCTCTGCAGGCGCCCCTCCGACTCGGCCACGGCCAGCGCCAGGGGCAGGGAGGCCGACACCGTGTTGCCGAAGCGGTTGTGCGTCTCGAACACCCGGGTGGGATCCAGTCCCATCAGGCGAACGGCCTTCGCCGTGGAAGCCACGCTCACGGCGTGGCCGATGACGATGTCGTGGACCTTGCCGGCCAGGGTCTGGGATTCCCGGAAGTGACTGACCAGCTTTCTCACCGTAAAGGAGAGCAGTTCGCCGGGGGCCGTAAAGAAAGACATGGGCTTGAGGCGCTCCCCGTTGGGAGAGAAGTCTCCCGCGTTGGGCAGGGCGATCTTGCAAAGGCCGTGTTTTTCCCCCCAGGTCTTGAAGGTGAACTCGGAATCGTCGGTCTCGGTGGCGGTCACCAGGGTCGCCGTGGCGGCCTCCCCGATGGTGAAGGCGGAGAAGGAGTTCTCCAGCTCCTGGGCGTTTCGAATGTCGAAATTGGCGTACTCGCGGAAGTTGAATTCGCAGTTGAGGATCATCACCAGCTTGTGAATCTTCTGGGCGAGGAAGCTTCGGGCGATCGAAAGGCTTCGGATCCAGCTGGCGCAAGCGTCGAGCACGTCGAAGCAGGTCGCCGACCGCAGTCCGAGTTCGCTCTGAAAGAGGTTGGCCGTCGCCGGCTCGACCCATCCGCGACCGACCCCCGCGTAGATCAGGAGGTCGACGTCCTCGGGGCGCACGCCCGCCCGGGTGAGGGCCTCGCGTCCCGCCGTCACCGCGAAATCCAAGGCCCGTTCCCCATTGTTGCGGTGAAAGCGGGTTTCCGTTCCGGACATCTTGAAGAACCGCCGGATCTTCTCCTCGAAACTGTCGATCTCCGCCGCGGTCAGGTAAGGCCGGTTCTTCTCGACGATCTCCCGGATGAGCTCGTCGTTGGTCACTTTTCGGCTCGGGAGAGCGTATCCGATACTCAGAATTTTCATCGTAGAGCCCCCAACGCCCCTTGTCGCCCCACCGCTTGGGGCGGAGGACCGGTTCCCCAGTCTGAAGCAGCATGGGAAACCTGTTCCAGCAGGCGCACAGGTTGCTGAAACAGTTGGAAGCTTACCAAGAGTGAACGACCGGGAGCAAACCGGGAAGCCCGTTGGCCTTCTTTTCGACGGGGTTACCTCTCGGACAGCCTGTCCGGGAGGTTCACCCCGTCCAGAAGGGACACGGCGCCGGGACGGGACGAATCTTTACAGGACAAGTCAATCGCCTGTCGCTTTTTCTTGCCTCTGAAGTTAAGATAGGACCCATCAAGGTGTTCATCTGATCTCTTCGAAGGGAGGGACCGATCGATGTCGAAGAGGGCTGGGCTTCTGCTGGCTTCAGTGATCT
>CAYRCA010000295.1:0-5816 GCA_964422565.1 uncultured Acidobacteriota bacterium
GCGCCGGAAAAACGGTCGCTCCGATCCCTGGGGCGTGCGTTTCTGGGGAGTGGGGAACGCGGGATAGGGGTGCGGCGGCAGGGTGAGTCCGCCTCACTGCGCGGATCACTACAGGCGATTCAGTACCTTCCTGAGACCCATCGGCGATATCCGCCCGTTCCTGGTGGCGGTCGGGCCCAACGTGGATATGTACGACTGGACCGAAGTCGTGATGCGTGAAGCCGGGCGATTCGTCGACGCCCTCGACCTGCACTACTACACCTACACGGGCACTTGGCGCGACAAGGGTCGTGCGACGGTATTCAGCGAGGCGGAGTGGTTCGAGTTGATGCGGCGCGCGATGCGGATGGAGGAACTGATCGGGCGTCATTCCACGATCATGGACCGCCACGATCCGGACAAACGCGTTGCCCTGATGGTCGGGGAGTGGGGTACGTGGCATCAGGTCGAGCCGGGAACCAATCCCGGCTTCCTCTACCAGCAGAACGCCCTTCGCGATGCGCTCGTCGCCTCGGTCCACCTGGACATCTTCATCAAACACGCCGACCGGGTGCGCATGGCCAACATTGCGCAGACGGTCAACGTTCTTCAGGCGATGATTCTGACGCGGGACGAACGTCTGGTCCTGACGCCGACCTACCACGTTTTCGACTTCTACGCCGTCCACCAGGACGCGATAATGCTTCCCGTCACGTTGCGGGCGCGAGAGTACGCGTACGACGGGGAAAGCATCCCCGCGGTCAGCGCTTCGGCATCGAGAGACGCCGCGGGGAAGATCCGCCTGACCCTGACCAACCTCGACCCGAACCGGGAACGCGAGATTGCCGCGGAGTTTCGAGGGCAGACGGTCTCGCGCGTGTCCGGCCGCATTCTGACCGCTCCGGAAATGAACGCGCACAACACGTTCGAGGCGGCGGACGCGGTCCGGCCGGAGCCGTTCGAAGGGGCGCGGTTCGAGGGCGAGGTCCTCAGGATCGCCCTGCCGGCGAAGTCGGTCGTTGCCCTCGATCTGGGATGAACCCCTGCGTCGGAGGGTCCCGCCCCGCATCGGCGGACCAGATCCGGTAATCGGTTCATCAGACCAGTCGGTTCGAACTCGATTTGGTTGTCCCAAGCTCTAAATCACCCCCGGATTCTTGGATCCGAGGCCTGAAAATAATTCAAACTATTGGATCTATCGGGGAAGCCTAAAGGGTGGCCGAATCTTTCTAGACAGAGTTGTACCCTGTGTTTTTTCAAGGATTTGAAGAGTTCTTGACGCGTTAGCGGTTTGGAGTGGGCACGGGAATTGCTTTTTGTAGCCGCAGGAAACTAATATAGGGATCAATGAGGGGCTCAACGGCGGCGGGGTGGCTGCGTTCTCCGGTTCGCGGGGGAGTCCGAGCGGTCGTCGGTGTTGGCGCGTTGAGTTCTGAGAACCTAGTCGAACTAGGGTGTTCGTAAACACCTTCTTGAGCAGAGCGCGGAAGGGGGGTACGAGAAATGAGGATCCTTCGTCGCCTACTAGTCTTTTCCTTTTTGTTTCTCTTGGCCGGAGCGGCTTCGTTCGGCCAGATCCTGGAGGGCACGATCTCCGGGAGGGTCCAGGACGCGACCGGCGCCGTCATGCCCGGCGTCGAGGTCGTCTTGACGCACGTCGAGCGGGGCACGTCCCGGACGACGATCACCAACGATGAGGGTCGGTACTACGCCACCGCCTTGCCGGTGGGTACCTACCTCGTTGCGGCCGAGCTTCCGGGCTTCAGGCGCTACGAGCGCTCCGGCGTCAGGCTGGACGCCGGCGCCCACGTCCGGCTCGACATCGGCATGGAGGTGGGGGAGATCACCGAAACGCTGACCGTGAGCGGTGGTCCGTCGCTGGTTCAGCTGGAAACCGGGGAGATCAGCAAGGGAATCGAGACGGCGCAGCTCAAGGAGTTGGGCGTTCAGGGCCGGAACTTCGTTTCTCTGGTGACGCTGGTTCCCGGGGTCTCGAACCGCCTTACCGACGACGTTGGTGTGGGAGTCACGGGGGGTACGGGCGGTCTGGCCATCAGCGGACTTCGCGCCAACTACGCCAACTGGACCGTCGACGGCGGCCAGAACACCGATGTGGGGAACCAGGCCTCACTGATGAACTACCCGGCCATGGAGGCACTGGGCGAGTTCACGATCATGACGAGTAACTACAGCGCCGAACACGGCACGGCCGGCTCGGGCGTCGTCGCGGTGGTCACCAAGAGCGGCGAACGCGAGTTTCACGGCAGTCTCTACCACATCCACCGCAACGACGCCATGGATGCGGCCAACTTCTTCGCGGCCATCGTGGACGGCGAAAAGCAGAAGACGCCCTTGATCTGGAACAACTTCGGTTACACCATCGGAGGGCCCTTTTTCATTCCCGGCGGCTACAACGAGGACAAGACCAAGGACTTCTTCTTCTGGTCGCAGGAGTGGAAGAAGCGACGCCAGGGAACGGTGTTGCGGGCGGCGACTCCCACCGCAGCGATGCGCCAGGGCGATTTCAGCTCCGCATTCGATAGTGACGGCAATCTCATACCGATCATCGATCCTCTGACGGGCCAGCAATTCCCTGGGAACATCATCCCGCAGGATCGGCTGAATCCTAGCTCCGCCCTTCTCCTCGGTGCTGCATTTCCGCTGCCGAACGTCGCGACGGGCGAGTTCCTCAACTTCAACCTGGCGCCCAAGGTGCCCCAGGACTTCCGGCAGGAATTGATTCGCTGGGATCACAACTTCACCGAGGACGTGAAGCTGATGGTGCGGTACATCCACGACTCCTTCTATGAGCGGCAGGCGACGACCTTGTGGACCGGTTCGTCCTTTCCGAACATCAGTTCGGATATCGCCTCGCCGGCGGACAACTTCGTGACCAAGGTGACCCACGTGATGAGCCCGACTCTGGTTCACGAGATCAACTACAGCTTTGCCGGAAACGATCTAGCGCTGGGACTGACGGGTCCCTTCGAGCGGCCGACCAACCTGGGGATTAACATGCTGTTTCCGGAGAACCGGGCGAACCGGATCCCAAACGTTGGACTCGGGCAGGGCTGGGGCGGCATCAACCTGGGCAGCTGGCCGTGGACCAATTTCAACAGCGTTCACACCTGGGACGACAAGTGGACGCTGGTGCGAGGCAACCACGCGTTGAAATTCGGCGGCATGTACCAGTACCAGCTCAAGGATCAGGACGCTTTCGGGGCCACGCACGGCTCGCTGACTTTCAACGGACAGCACACCGGCCACGCGGTGGCCGATTTCGTTCTGGGCGTCCCGTCCTCCTATAACGAGCTGGACATCCAGCGGCGGGGCGAGTACCGCTACCGGCAGACCGAGCTGTACTTCCAGGACGACTGGAGAGTGGGCCAGAACCTCACCCTGAACCTGGGTCTGCGCTACTTCTTCATCCCCGCCCTGTTTGAAAGGAACCAGGCGGTCACGTCGTTCGTGCCCTCTTTGTGGGATCCCGCCCTGGCGCCCGAGATCGTGCCCTCCAGCGGCGCGATCGTTCCCGACAGCGGCGATCTTCTCAACGGCGTCGTTCAAGCGGGTCAGAGGGGATTGTCCAAACACATGACCCGGAACAGCAGGAAGGATTTCGCCCCCCGTCTCGGGTTCTCCTGGGATCCGGGACGCGTGAGACGCCTCGTCGTCCGTGGAGGTTACGGAATCGGCTACTACCGGGAGGAGGGCAACGTCCTCTACAACTTCATCACCTACCCGCCGTTCGCTCAGACAGTCACGATCAACAACCCTCCCATGGAGAATCCGGCGGCGGGTGCCGCGGCGCCTCTGTTTCCGCCCGAGGTGGGCCTGTTCGAGGAGTTGTACGATCCGCCTCAGATCCACCAATGGAGCTTCGGCTTCCAAGTCGATACCAGCGGCGCGCTCTTCGAGGACAGCGTGCTGGAAATCAGCTACGTGGGGAGCCACGTTCGCCGGCTTGCCTTGACTCGAAACATCAACCAGCCACTGCCGGTCGCCGGGTTCGATTTCGATCCGGACATCAACACGGGCAACTTCTCGACGCACTACTTCCGGCCGTTCCCCGGGTTCGGCAACATCATTCAGCGAGAAACCTCCGGCCGGGGAAATTACAACTCGCTCCAGTTGAGCTACGACAAGCGCTTCTCCGATGGGCTGAAGTTCGGCCTGGCCTACACCTTCTCCAAGGCTCTAAACACGATGTCCGATTTCGGCGCACAGGCCCAGGACGCGTTCAATGTCGAACTGAACTACGCTCTGGCGGACTGGGACGTGACGCACAACCTGACGATGAACTACATCTACGAGATTCCCCTGCTGCGCGGCTACGGAGGCGTGGCCGAGGCGGTTCTCGGCGGATGGCAGACGGCCGGCATTCTGGTTTTTCAGTCGGGCGACATGAGGAATAACGGGATGTCGCTACCCAACACGGGACTGGCCAGCCGGCCGGATAGGGCCGGGGACATCAAGGGGCCTGAGACGGTCCAACAGTGGTTCAACACTGGGGCCTTCTCGCAACCCGAATGGGGTTTCTTCGGCAACGCGGGGCGAAACCTGGTTCGGGGGCCCAACCTCCGACGCTGGGACTTCTCCTTGATGAAGAACTTCGCCCTGCCCTTCGGCGAAGCGTCAAGGCTCCAGTTCCGCATGGAGGCGTTCAACTTCCTGAACCGCGCGAACTTCGCCGGCATCTCGACCAACCTGCAGCCAACCGGCACGGGCAACTTCGGTCAGGTGACCAGCGCTCGTGCGGCCCGCATCTGGCAGGCGGGGCTGAAGCTCGAGTTCTAGTACAATAACTCCGAAGGTTTTCTCGGGATTCCTGGTTTGAGGGGGGGCCACCGGAAAACCGGTGGCCCTCTCTTTTCGTGGGGAACCAATGAAGATGAGACGCTTCTCGTCCCTTCACCTTGGCGTTGTCTTCTGGGTTCTGGTCGCTTTCGGCGACGGCGGGGTCCTTCGGGGAGCCGCGCCCTTCCAGCGCATCCAGGACGAGGAGGCCGCCGACTACTACCGCAAGTGGCTGGAGGAGGATGTCCTCTACATCATCGCCGGGGAGGAGCGGGAAGTTTTTCGGGCGCTCCAGACCGACGACGAACGCGATCGTTTCATCGAGCAGTTCTGGTATCGTCGGGATCCGGATCCCACAACCTCCTTCAACGAATTCAAAGAAGAGCACTATCGGCGCATTCAGTACGCCAACGAGCGTTTCACCGCCGGAGTCGCGGGGTGGAAGACGGACCGCGGGCGGGTTTACATCAAGTTCGGTCCCCCCGACGACATCCAGGACTATCCCGCCGGTTCGACATACGTGAGGGCGAACCACGAGGGCGGAGGCACGACGCTGGTCAATCCTTTCCAAGTCTGGAGATATAACTACATCGAAGGGGTGGGGGTGAACGTGGAGATCGAGTTCGTCGATCCCCACGGAGGCAATCTCTATCGCTTCGCCCGCGACCTGCAGGAGAAGGACGCGCTCCTGTTCCTTCCCCTTGGCCATACTCGGGCGGAGCTGATGCTCGGAGGAGACAAGACGGAACGGATCGTCACCCGGCAACTGGGCGACGTCGACGAGGGGATGGACGGCATCAGCGGCTACACGATGCGGTCCGCCGACGCTCCGATGGAACGGCTGATTCGACAGGGGGCCATCGAAGCGGCGCCCGCTTTCGACTTCACCGACCTGAAAAGAGTGGTGACCGCGCGGGTTCGGTACGACAACCTCGGCTTCCAGTCGGACTACTCGGTTTTTCAGGTCGACGGCCGCCGCGCACTGGTTCCGGTCTCGGTCTGGGTTCCGGAGTCCGAACTCACCTTCGAACGACTCGATT
>CAYRCA010000296.1:0-5815 GCA_964422565.1 uncultured Acidobacteriota bacterium
CCCGGTCAGGCGGTCGCCCACAAGATCGATGGCCTCCCCGAAGATGCCTCCCATGACCGCGAAACCGACCAGCGTGCTTCCGGGCGCCTCCTCGAACGCGGCGAGAAATGCCGCCCTCTCCCCTTCCCCCATTCCCGGTTTCTGGACGAGAACCCGGAACTCCGGCCCTTCGGCCAGCAGGGGAGCGAGCACCATGGCCAGGTACTCGTAGGAAGGGAAGAAAACGAGGAAGTTCCCGACTCGCTGCCGGGCAAACGCGAGCAGCGATTCCTTGACCCGTTCCACCGAGGCCGGCCGGTCCCGGTACAGGGTGGAGACTCCGTCCATGACGACCACCCGCAGATTCTCGCGGGGAAAGGGGGAGGGCAGCGCCAGTCGTTCCGCATCCTCGGAGCAGCCGAAAACCTCGCGAAAGTAGTCCGACGGCGCCAGGGTGGCCGACAAAAACACGGTCGCCCGCCCGCGGGAGATCTGCTCCCTCAAGCGAGCCGCCGGATCCAGGCAGAAAAGCTTGACGACCAGATTCGGGCCCCTGGCCTGGTAGCACACGACGTAGCGTTCGTCAAAGGCCTCGGCGACCCTGAGAAAATGGACGGCGTCGAAAAAGGCTTCCAGCGTCGCCTCGCGCAGTTCCCTCTCGTCGGGTGAGAGGCGCCCGAGGGAGGCTTCGGCGGCGCTCACCAGACGCGTCAGGAGGGGCAGCAGGTCGGCGGGCTTTTCCTCCGCCGAGAGGAAATCCCCCGTCGCGCGCGCCTTCCGGTGTGTCCGTAGCATCCAGGCATTCACCTTCCCCAGAGCCGCCGCCAGTCTCGAGTCTCTCCGGCGCACCCGGCGACTGAGGGACAGAATCCGCTCCTTCTCCAGTACCGCCGAGAACATGTCGCGGGAACGATCCACCAGGTTGTGGGCTTCGTCGACGATGAACGAAAGCCTGGCTTTACCTTCGGAGACAATGCCGCGAAGCAGGGCCTGGGGATCGAAAGCGTAGTTGTAGTCGCCGATAACGCAGTCGGCCCGCCGGGCGAGATCGAGGGAAAGCTCAAAGGGGCAGACCCGGTGTCGGGCGGAAACCTCCTCGATCCGCTCGCGGTTCATCCGCTCCTCGCCGAGCAGTTCGCCGATCGCGCCGCCCACCCGGTCGTAGTACCCTCGGGCGTAGAGACAGTCCTCGCCGCGGCAGGCGCGCTCCGGGTTGAAGCAGGTCTTCTCCTTCGCCGTCAGCTGGACCGAACGGATCCTGAGGCCCAGGCGCCTCATGTCGACGAGCGCCTTTTCCGCCACCGCTTGTCCCGTGGTCCGCGCCGACAGAAAGAACAGCCGATCGGTCCGGCCCTCACCCAGAGCCTTGACTGCGGGGAAAAGCGCGGCCATGGTCTTTCCGATCCCGGTCGGCGCTTGGGCCAACAACTGCCGTCCGTCGCGCACCGCCCGGTAGATGCCGACAGCGAGGGTGCGCTGCCCCGGACGGTAACCGGAATAGGGGAACGCCAAGGCGGCCGAACTCCGGTTTCTTAACTCAATCCATCGCGCCTGTTCCTCCCGCTCCTCCAAGTGGCGATGCGCGAGACTAAGGAAAAAGCCGGCCAGTTCCTCATCTGAGAAGGCGCGCCTCGACTCCCGGATTTCACCGGAGTCGAGATGGCAGTAGGTCAGCTGCGTCTCGACCCGTAGCAGACCCCGATTGACGAGCAGGATGTACGAGTAGACCTTGGCTTGGGCCCAGTGGATCGAGCTTTCGCTCTGAGCGAGCGATTCGAGATCCCGTCGCGTGGTCTTGATCTCGTCGACGACGGCCCAATCGCCATAGTCGAAAACACCGTCGATTCGTCCGGCCACCTCCAGGCGGCAGTCCCCCCGATCAACACCCAGTGAGACGAGAACTTCGGCGGTGTACTCGGCGGGACGTCGCCGCTGGATCCTCTGGTGAGCCCTGATCGCCTCGGCCGGACTGATGGCCTCCCAGCCTTCGATCGAAAGGTCGCCCGTCCTCAGTGCGCTTTCAACCAGGAACCGGACGCCAACCTGTATCGACTGGGGGGATTCGGCAGCCAACTCGACCTCCTCACCGAGTCTACCGGAGAACGGTGAGGTTCCGGCAATCTCCCCTCCCCACCGGCGGGCCGACCTTCGAGCCGTATCTCGAGAGATCCGCCACCCACAAAGGCCTGGAGACGGAAACAAGCCTTGTCGGATCGGTCGGTCGGAAGATGAGCCATCGAGGCGCGGGCCTCGATGGGCCTTCGGCGCCTCGGGGCTCAGCGAATGTTGGTCGTCAGCGCTTCCCGCAGGGCGATATTGTATCTCTGAAAACTGCGGCCGACGGCCTTGTCGAGGAGGTTGTGGCTCTTGATCAGATCGATTCTCGACCGGACGACTACCGTTTCGGCCTGCAACAGGTCGCGCTGAGCCTCGATCAACTCCCTGGTGGTTCCCATCCCCACCTCGAATCTTGCCTGCTCGCCCTCCAGACGTTCCCGCGCGGCGACAACCGCCGCATGGGCGGCCTCGAGACGGGCCGCGTTCATCTCGATCTGGGTCAGGGTGTCCCGGATCTCCAGGCCCAAGGACTGCTGAACCGCCTCCTTCTGGAGACGGGATCGGTTGATCTCGATCTGCGCTTGGGCGTTGCGCGCGCGAGCCTCGGTGTTGGCTATGGGAAGCTGGAAGTTGAAGGCCAGGAGATACCCGTAGAAGTCGGCGCTGAAAACCTGGGATATCGAATCCCGCAGCCCTCCGGGATTGATGGCGATGATGGGGGGATCGACGAATCCCTGAGAAAAATCACGAACGATCTCCGTGCCGCCCAGGCCGAACTGCTGATATCCGGCGACCAGCTGGAGGGACGGTTTCAACTTGTCTCGGCTGCGGCGGAGCTCCACCTCCCGGTTGGCGATGGTCAGGTCCGACTCCCGCACCTCCGGCCGCAATTCCAGGGCCCTCTGGAGCAGATCGTCAAACGACTCTGGATCGCGATCCAGGTCGGCCGAGGTTCCCTCCGGAATGATCTCCCCGAGGAACTCGCGCGGATCCCGGTGGCTCGTCATCAGCTTCACCAGCTGATCCTGGACGCGGCGGTAGCTGAACTGGGCCCTGATCAGCTCCTCCCGGCGCGACGCAACCTCGGCCTCCGCCTGAACGACCTCCAGCCGGGAGGCGGTCCCCACCTCGAACCGGGCCTGGTTCTGTTCATAGACCGTGTCGGCCAGTTCCAGAGACAGTTGCTTCACCTCGACGTCCTTGAGGGAGTGCTCCAACTCCCAGAACTGATCCTGGACCTGGGCAATGATGTCGATGGCCAGTCGTGCGAACTCCTGCTCCGACAGTTCGACGTTGTTTCGACTGATCTCGATGTCGTACTCGGCCTCCGCCTTCCCGAATCCCTGGAGAAGGTCCTGTCGGAACGTGACATCGAGCCGCGTGTGAATGGCCGGTACCAGGTTGGAGAAGAAGTTGGTCGTTCGATTCCGGTTTCCCAGAAAGGAGAGATCGAGGGACGAGCCCGTCCTGAATGGATGACGGTACCCGAACGTGTAGTCAGTCAGAATATCGGTGAGACTCTCTCCTCCCTGGAGAACACTGGCCGCGGGAGTACGGTTGCGGTCCCAGGAGAATCCGAAGGTAGCCTCCGGGTCGTAGGCGGCTTCGCCGACTTGGATCTCCCACTGACGAGTCAGCCGGCTATGTCGCTCGATGTTGATATCCAGATTGTTTTCCAGGGCCAGTTCGACGGCCTCCCGCTCCGTGAGGTATAGCCGGGAGTCGACCCGGCGGCCCACGCTTCGAACCGAGCCGATGTCCACCCTGGCCACCGGCTCATCCCGACGATACCTGTTCAGCATCTCGCTTTGGGCTTTCAGAGGAAGGACGCCGCCGCATAAGGCGATCAACAAGAAGGCTGCAAGGACTCGGTGGGGCAACATAGGGAAGATCTCCGTTTAGAGAGCGGGCAGCGGGAACCGAGGTCTAAGGGGCGGCCGTCCGGCTGTCCGCCGTCGATGTTGTAAGGGTTACTCCGATTATTTCCGGCGGGCCGAGCGTCGAGCGGATCCGCAAGACCCGATTCGCACCGAATAGGACTCCTCTAACGTCCAAACGCAACAACATACTCCAACACCCCGGGCGAGTCAAAGAAGGGGTATTTTATCGTCAAAATCGGCCAAAGTATCCTTTACAGGGATTCAACTCTGGAGGGGGGCGGGGCACTATTTCCACACATTGTGGAAAACGCTTGTGCAAAAACACTGATCGAGGCGAGCCCCTCCGGGACACCGGGTGAGAGGCCCCAGAATCGGTCGATTGCACGCCTTTTGTGCTGTCCTTCCATGGGTCGATTTTCCCTTGTTTCTCCATCCCGGAGGGATAGAATGACAGCTGTCCCAAGGGGTAGACGCGATAGATCGGAACCCCGGAGGCAGCGGCCCGGATCGGGAAGCCGGGAAGCGGATTCGAGAGGATCCGCCGGTCGGCTCAACTCTTCCGGGAGAGGCGCGGTGAGTGCCCGCGAGGGCGCGACGGCGCGTTGAACCGGCGACAATCCGGATTCAGAGTTTACTCTGGAAAAGGGTTGGAACCGGTCGCGGAGCCCGGACTTGCCGGGCGACACTGTTCGATTCAATAGCTCGGTCTTTTAAGGGTGAGCGTTGAGGCGGCGGGGTCGTCACGATCTGGGAAGCCGGTATTGACTTCGGTGGATGCCGGGCTGGATCGGGAAGCCGGAGTAAAACCGTCATCTTCGGGTGGCGGAAGCAGGCTTCGGATTCTGGGGAAACCGGGTGAAGTTCGGTGGATCGGCTTGTTCGGTCTACGGTTGGCCTCCAGGAAGTGCTCTTGGTCCAGTTCGCACTCCTTCCCAGCAGGGTCATCCCCTGATAGGAAGTGGGGCGGGCGGGGTCGGTCCGAGGCGGCTCTTGGCCCAGAGGGTATCTGCTTGCAGGTGCCAGAAGAGTTAAGGGTTGGCTGGATGGCTCTTTCGGTTCTTAACAGGCCGGAGATGTCGGAGCGACCGCTTCTAGAGCGGATATCACTTGGGACATTTTTCGTTCCGGTTCCTCCTTGCCCTGCGATTCCCTCAAACGTCCCGCGTTGTCTTCCGGACATGTCGTATCCCGTGACGACCCCCGCGCGACCGACGCCAGGCTTCAACCCGGGCGAACCCTTTCCTGCCCCGTCGCATGCGATCCATCGGATCCATACGCTTGCGTCCGTTGTGGCCTTCGGCGAAGATTGGGACCGACATGAAAAGACTGCGAATTCCTTTCTTCCTCGTTGTCGTCTTGGTCTTCTGCGCGCCCGTTGATGGTCAGGACAGGGCTTTCAAAAAGCGCATCCTGGCGGTCGGGATGTCGGCGGGTTGGCAGCACGACTCCGTCTCTGACGCCTTGGCCACGATCTACATCCTCGGAAAGGAGACGGGACTTTGGGACACCTACATCCGAACCGACGCTCAGCTCATCACGAAGAAGAGCCTGGAAGCGAATGCGAAGAACCTCGACTACTTCGACGCGGTGTTTTTCATGACCACCGGTGAGCTCCCTCTGGACGATGAGCAGAAGGCCGCGCTTCTTTCCTTCATCCGGGATGATGGGAAGGGCTTCCTGGGCGCCCACAACGCCACCGACACCTTTTATGAGTGGCCGGAGTATGGGGAGATGATCGGCGGATATTTCGACGGGCACCCCTGGGGGACGTTCGCGGCTCCACTGCAGATTGAAGCCCCCGATTTTCAGGCGGTTCGCCACTTCCCGGAGAAGTTTGTCCTCTTCGACGAGATCTACCAGACCATCACGCACGGCATCCGCAGCGAGGATCCCGACGC
>CAYRCA010000297.1:0-5791 GCA_964422565.1 uncultured Acidobacteriota bacterium
TGCTCTTCATGTCGGACGCGACGCCGTGCACCGTCAGCCGGAGCAGATGCAGGATCTCCGGGCCCCGGGTCCGGTGCCACTGGGGATTCCGCCCTCGTGCATGGGGCCGCCGCCCCGGCTCATCCCGCGCAGCCAGGCCCGGACACCTTTTGAGGTGCCGATGAGGTGCCGGACACCTTTTTGTCCGACGAGACCCGCATGGAATGGGGCATCTTTCGCGTTGTCGGACACCTGTATCGACGGAACCCAGGATGGACGATGGGTCACGTCGGCTCGGCTGGAGGTGCGACGGTGGGTCCGGCCGTCACCGCGATCGCCGGGCTGCTCGATCTTCAAAGAGGAGGGGGAGTACCGGATCGCCACCGCCCTGGATGACCCGGACAGAGTTATGATCGAGAGCGTCCGACTGATGACGGTGCGGTGACTTGCGCCGACCGTGTCTGGTCGAGCAAGGCCTCGCAATGCGGCTGAGGGGGGTCAATCCTTGAAGTAGCGGTCGGCGATCGCGGCGATGAACGCGTCGAAGTCGCTCAGTTGCTGCTCGATGATGCGCCAGATCTCCTCGGGATGAACTTCGTCATACAGGTGCACCGCCCGGTTGCGGAAGCGGACCATGCCGAGAAAGGTGTCGCGTCGGTCCGCCGGGAGAACCCCTTCGCGAACCAGTATCTCCATTGTATCGGAGTAGGCCCGCGGTATTCCTAGACCCTCCCGCGCCACCACGTGGTTGGCGATGTCGATCAGCGCCTCAATCGCGATCTGCAGCCACGGTTGCGGCGGCTTGGACCACTTCGTCCTCCAGGAAAGCCCGGCGGCCTTCGGCGTTGAGTCGCTCGAGCCTTCGGACGGTGCCGCGCACGAAGTCCACGTGCGCCCTCAGTTTCCCGCGGTCAACCGGCGCCATTGCAGTAATCCTCGACAAGGGCCTTGTCGTACTCGGCGAAAAAACGGGACTCGTCGATCGCGAAGTCCGAATAGGCGGTCACAGTGCGCTCGAGGAAGTCCGCATGGGCGATCTCGTCGAGCATGAGGAAGAGTCGTCCTTCGGCCAGCACCTTGTAGCGAAACGGAAGCGGCGCCCGGTTCAGGAGAGTCACCGAAACATCTTCTTCGCGCAGGGCATCGACGATCAGACCGATGAGCTCCAGGTGCCGCCGGGACGAGGGCACCTCGTCCTTCGCGAACAGAACGGCGATGTCGACATCGCTGAGAGGAGTCTGCAGGGGAGTCCCGTAGGAGCCGTAAAGGTACGCGGCGACCAGGCCGGGGAACCCCCGAAGCACCTCTTCCAGTGCCGCCAAGCGAGGGGAGACCTCGATGGTTCGGCCGCTGTTGGAGATCTTGCGCGCCATGAAACACCCATTATGCGTGATGAAAGCGGTGCGCGCCAACCCGCTGCATAAGCGCCGGCGAGGGTCTTTCCGCGGCCTCCGGTGGTGCGGTGACTTTCGCCGACCGCGTCTTCCCGGAGGATTCTCGACGGCGGGCCTTACGGCCGGACTGGCGTCGGGACTGGCCGTCGCCGTCGCGAGTTCCTCCCGCGCGCCCGGCCCGGCGGCGGGGCGGTGGAGGCGGCTGGTAGACCTGGCTTGCGAAGCGGCGTATCCCTTTTGGAGGAGTGCGGCGACTCGGGCCGGAAGAGATCCCTCCCAAGGCAGATGCCCTTGCTGGACGGAACATCGTCGGCACGAATCCGGTTCGCCGGGATTTGTGCTAGAATCCGCGCAAGCCGTGACACACCACACCGCGACCAACCACACCGTGGCGCCGATGCGTCGAGACGGGCTATGAACGATCACACTTGGACGGTGCGAGTTCGCACCGCTGGTGATCAGGAAGTCGTTGTCTACTCGGGGACGCACTCCATCCGGGTTGGAAAGCCGGTAAGCTTCCAGCCGGACGAGCCGTTGCCCACCGCGCTCGAACTCTTTCTCGCAGCTTTCGCCGCCGACATCCTGGGCGGTCTCCAACGCGAATTGAAGGCTAGGAGAATCGGTGTCGACGGAGTCGAGTTCTCCGTCAACTGTACCTTGAACAACCCCCTGACGTACATCGGCGTGGTGGGAGAGACGGGGGACCCGGGAATCAAGTCCTTGGACGGGACGCTCTACGTCACGGGCGATCTTGACGACCTGGACCTCGAGTCGGTCTGGAAGGAGGTTCTGGCGCGCTCGCCGCTCGCCTGCACCCTGAGGCCGCACTTGAACTTGAGGGTGCGGGTGGTGTGATCGGGAAAGCTGGGAGGAAGATGAAGTGTACCAACTCAACGATGAGCAAAGGAGTGTCGTCGAGGCTGCGCGCGTTGTGGCCGACCGGAGCATTGCGCCTCATGCCGCGGACGTGGACGAAGGCGGATTTTTTCCGACTGAAGCGATTCACGCTCTCGGAGAAGCAGGTCTTCTCGGTCTGACCGTACCGAAGGAGTACGGAGGTATGGGGTGCGGGTTGCGTACCGCCGCCGCGGTGCTCGACGAGGTAGCGCAACGCTGCGCCTCGACCGCGATGGTCTATCTGATGCACGTCTGCGGTATAAGCTGCTACAACGCCCGGCCGGACGTAGCCGGGCGGCAACTCAAAGCCGCTGCGGCCGGCGAGCATCTCTCGACTCTCGCCTGGAGTGAGAGAGGGTCTCGCAGTCATTTCTGGGCGCCTACGAGTCAGGCAGTCAGGAATGGGGCGGGCGTCACGATCAATGCCGAAAAGTCCTGGGTCACCTCCGCAGGTATCGCCGACGGTTACGTGATATCGACGCGCGCCGCCGAAGGGCGGCACCCGACCGACACGACGCTCTACCTGCTCCTGAAAGAGGACGCCGGCTTTGAAGTCGCCGGAAAGTGGAATGCGCTGGGAATGAGGGGAAACGCCAGTGCCCCGATGACGCTCAACTCGGTCGCACTTGCGGACGATCGCGCCCTGAGCGAACCGCACCAAGGCTTCGAATTCATGCTCGGCGTCGTGCTGCCGTGGTTCCAGATTGGGAACGCCGCCATCTCGGCGGGCATCTCGGAAGCGGCAACCAACGCCACGGCGAGCCACCTGACGAGTCGACGATTTGAGCATCTCGACAGCAAGCTGGCCGACCTGCCGAACCTTCGTGTGCGCCTTGCCCACATGCGAATCGAGACCGACCGGACCCGCGCTCATCTGTCGTTGGTGATCCATGCCGTGGAAGAAGGCTCTCCTTCTGCGACGCTCCTTGTTCTTGAATCCAAGGCTGCGGCGGCTGAAAGCGTTCTGAGCGTGACCGACCTCGCGATGAGAGCATGCGGAGGGGCGGCCTTCAGCAAGCACCTCGGTGTCGAGCGAAACTTCCGCGACGCCCGAGCCGCGAACGTCATGGCGCCCACCACCGACGTCCTCCACGACTTCATCGGCCGCGCCCTTTGCGGCATGGAGGTGTTCCAGTGAAGCCCGTTGCAGTCGGAGCGGTCCAGTACGACCCCAAAGTCGTCACCATCTGGGAGATCATCTCGAACTATTTCGAGCAGAACGGCGTGCCGATGGACACAAGGTTCTATGCGACCTACGAACTTCAGACGGAGGCGTTGGTGTCGGGGGAGATCGACGTTGCCTGGAACTCCCCCCTTGCTTGGCTCGACGCCGCCCGTCGAACCTCCTGCCGGGCGATTGCCATGCGCGACACCGACCGTGACCGCGTGTCCCACATCGTCGTGCGGTCGGAGAGCGCTATCGAGAGAGTCGAAGACTTGGCCGGAAAGATTGTGGCCACCGGGGCGAAAGACTCTCCTCAGGCCACGCTCATCCCACTTTCGTTCATCGAGCGGCACGGGCTGAAACCGGGCGAAGATTATCGGGTGAAGGGATTCGATGTCCTCGTCGGTAAACACGGCGACCACATCGGCGGCGAGCTCGAGGCCCTTGAGAGCCTGAAACACGGCGAAGCTGACGCCTCCTGCGTACTCGACCTCAACTGGGATCGCTGGAGGGCCGACGGAACCGCGGACCCCGGCCGCCTGAGAGTTTTGGCAACGACCGACCGATTCGACCACTGTGTCTTCACCGTGCGCGAAGACTTTGATCGGGGAGTCGAAAGGCGGTGGCTCGACGTGCTCTTCTCGATGGACTATGACAATCCGGACCACCGCAACATGATGGATATGGAAGGCCTGAAGGCTTGGCTGCCCGGGCGGACTTCTGGTTTCGGTCTCCTCGGCGAAGCCGTCGAGCGCCGGAAATTCTTCGAGCGACAGGGCGGTGGGTAGCCTTTGGGCGGTGCCTGCCGGGCGCCTCCCTTCGCCCTCATTTCCCGCAGGAGTTTCGTTGCATGAATGCCGACGAGCCGACATCGCTTCCGCCATTTCCCGTCGCTACGGTGGGAAGCTGGCCCCGGTCTGAGAGGCTGCTCAAGGCGCTGCGCGGGAGGCAGGCGGGGCGGATCCCGGAAAGGGAGTTCCAGCAGACAGCCGATGCCGAGGTTCTCGAATGCTTGCGACTCCAGGAAGAAGCCGGGGTAGACATCGTGACCGACGGGGAGCAGCGCCGCGACAACTTCTACTCCTTTGTCGCCGGCAAACTGGACGGCGTCACGTTGATGTCCCTCGCGGAGATGCTCGACATCGTCGAGGACCGGGCGGGCTTCGAGAGAATCCTCCAAACCCTCGACGTGCCCGCCTACTCCATCAAGAATCCGACTTGCGTCGGCAGGATTTCGCGGCGGGAGCCGCTCGCCGTGGACGAGGTGCGCTTCCTCCGCCGGCACACCGAAAAACCGATCAAAGTGCCTCTGGCGGGACCCTACCTTCTTACGCGCGCCATGTGGGTGCCTGAAGCGTCCGGCGCCTACTACGACGGCAAGGAAGCCTTGGCGGAAGATGTGGTGACTGTTTTGCGGGAGGAGATCCGGGAACTGGTCGAAGCCGGGGCCGACTTCATCCAGCTCGACGAACCCGTCCTTACAGAACTTGTTTTCACGCAGGGTCAGACGCGGACCTTCATGTGCGCCGCCCTTGCGGCCCGCAAGGACCCGGCTGAGGAACTCGAGTTCGCCGTCGGTCTCATCAACCGCGTGATCGAGGGAATCGACGGTGTGCGAATCGGACTGCACGTCTGCCGCGGCAACTGGAGTCGGAAGGAGGAAACCCTGCTCAGCGGCTCGTACGCGCCCCTCGCCCCCTATTTCGCCGGGATGAATGTCCACCAGCTCGTTCTCGAATACGCCACCCCGCGCGCCGGACACCTCGTTGTCATCGGTGGCAAGGAACTCGGCTTGGGTGTCGTCAACCCGCGCACCGCCAGAGTCGAAACAGCCGAGGAGATCAAGTCCCGGATCCGGGAAGCTCTTGCTCATATCCCCGCCGAGTGCATTTTCCTGAACCCCGACTGCGGCTTCGGGACCTTCTCCAGCCGACCGATGAATGACGCGGGCACGGCTTTGGCGAAGCTGAAGTCGATCTCGGCCGCGGCGGGCAGCCTCAGAGGGGAAACGGCACGTCTAAGACCGGCACTGTATCCGGGAATGACGAAGCGGCGCGAACCGTTCGCCGGGTGATTCGGACGCCGGCTTGCGCGACGGACGACCCTGTGCCAGTATCCGCGAAAGGATGCACCGGAGCGAAGCGGGTCGCGGACAGGATCCTGGCCGCGGTGGCGGCGGCGCGGCCGAAAGAATCAGGGTCGACTTCGAGGAGTTCTCGATTCTCGTCGAGCTTTTGGAATCCCGGACCGCTCGGGAGATTCGGGCGAACCTGCCATTCTCCTCGACCGTGAACCGCTGGGGAGAAGAGATTTATTTTGCGACTCCGGTGAGCGTTTCCCTTGAACCGGGCGCCCG
>CAYRCA010000298.1:0-4400 GCA_964422565.1 uncultured Acidobacteriota bacterium
TCGACCACGGCGGGGCGCCCGCGGGCGCGGGCGGCTTCGATGCGGGCGTCCAGATCGTGACGTTTCTTGAAGTCGAGATAGATGATGTGGTCGCCGCCCAGGATCCCGTTGAGCGGCATGGTCTTGCCGTAGACGTCGATTCCCTCCAGCTGAGGAATGTCGCCGGGGGCCGGCACGACACGTGCGACGATCTCCTCGAAGTTCTCAATCTCCTCGGTCATCCGAACGGACAACTGATTCTCCATCGCAACCACCCGATCATCTCTTGCCCGCGCTCTCGCCGTGGTTCTCCTCAACGGTCCGCGGCCCCGGAACCCGACGGGCGCTCCCCGGGGCGGTTTACCGGAATCAGCCTATTCGAACCAGTCTGACACAAACGGTCGGCACGGGGGAAGTCCTTCCGGAGGGCGCGGAGGGCGTCGGGAGTCGGCAAGCCACGGATTGCATGGATTTTATCCGGTGGGCCTCCGCCGCGTGCGCGCCCCCGGCCCGGGGCTCATCCGGATGGTCGGTGGCCTTTCGAAGCCCGGCGGCCGGAAAAACCCGGCGCCGCAACCCAAAACCCAAGACGGCGGTACCTCAGAAGGGCTTATAGACCGCCAGGCCCGCCGCGGCCAAGGCGGCGGCGAAGGCCGCCCACCAGAGGGGAAGAGACAGATCGGGGAACCGTCGCGCCACGGCCGGCGAGGCGCCGAGGAAGGCCCACAGCAAAAGCTTCAGGATCAGCCACCCCTGCCAGGGCCAGGAGGCGCCCAACCTGGCCAGCAGTCCGAATCCGGCGATCAGCAGGAGCAGGAGGCCCAACCCGTGCGCGATGGACAGTTGCCGTCGCCACGAGGACTGCCGTTCGGGGCTCACCGAGCCCAGGACGGCCGTACCCCCTAGCGAGAGGAGGAGCAGAAACACACCCGCCAGATGCAACACCTTGTATCCCAAGTAGGAAATCATGGGCGGAATTCTAACCCAATACCCCCGCGAAAACGGAAACCCGAAACCTCCGCCGGCCCGCCGCCTCCAGTCCCCGGAACTCGGTCTTCGCAGATTTCCCAACTCGAGCGTTATATAGGGTGAGAATGCGAAATTCCGGTTTCAGTTTGATTGAGACGATGGTCGCTTTGCTGGGGTTCCTCCTGCTGGCCTCGTTGGTCTGGCCTCAGGTGCGGCAGGTGGCGGAGAGGCAGATTCTGCGGGGGTCTGCCCAAGCCCTGACGGCGGAGCTCTCGGCGGCGCGCTCGCGCGCGCTGGGTCTCAATCAATCCGTCTCCCTGGCCGTCGCCGCGGATCGTCGGGCTTACGCGGTGGCGGCCGGTGGAGACGAGGTTTTGAATTGGCGGGTCCTGCCGAGGGGGGTCCGTTTTACCCGAACGCCCGCTCAGCCCGTCACTTTCCACTCCCGCGGCGGCGCGGCGCCGGCGGGAACCTTCGAGCTGGGCGCGGGGGCCCTCTCCACGCGGGTGGTGGTCTCCGTGGGAGGGCGGGTCCGCTGGGAGTGGGGGGGAGAAGGATGATGCGGAACTCGGGAGTCAACGAGGGGGCGAAGGGCTTTTCACTGATCGAGGTGCTGGTGGCGACGGTGGTGATCGCCATCGCTCTCGTAGGCGTTCTGGGTTGCCTGGCGGGCGCCGTCGGTTTTCACCACCAGGCTCGGAGGCAAGCCGAACTCACATTGGAAAAGTGGAATGACTCCCGTCTCTTCCGAGACCGGATCGACCCGGGCGGGGCAATCGAGCCGGCGCCCGAGCCGCCCCCCCTGAGGCGGTTGGTGGTGGGCGGCGACGGCTCGCCCGAATGGGAGGTTCTGCACCATGACTGAGACCGATGTCGGGAAACTCCCGCCCGGACGGGGGGCGAATCGGACGACCGGCGCCGGTCGCCGCCGGGTCTCCGAGAAATTGTCGGGAGGGCGCCCCGCCCACCCTTCCGTCGACGTGGTCGACGGCACCCTGGAAGCCGGTCTTGCGCCGACGGGGCGGGTCGCCGAAGCCGAGTTTCCGGTGAGTGCGCGGACCCGGCGGGAGCGCGGGTTCAGTCTGTTGGAGTTGATGATCGCCGCGGGGGTGGGCTGTGTGGCCGGAGGCGCGCTCTTTCTCCTTCTCCAACAGATCCAGGGGCTTGCCCTGCGGCTGGATTCGGTTTCGGAGCGGGATCAGAACGCCGCGCTGGCCCCGGTCTTGCTGGCGAACTGGATCAGTCCGGCCGGATGCGGGCTGGAGCAGGACGTGGAGCCTCCTCTGTCGGTCGAGTCCGGGGTGCTGTCCCTTCGCGCCGACATCGACGGACCCGACGGATTTCCCGACGGGATCCTGGAGGGAAGCTTCGAGTCCCTCCGGCTGCGGGCCGCCGGCGGCTCGCTGCAGCTTCGCAGCGGGTCCGGCTCCTTTCAGCCCTTTCTCAAGAACATCGATTCGGTCGAGTTCTCCCCGCCGGAGGGGCGGTTGATCCGGGTGGAGCTGGAGGCCGGCGGCGAGGCGGGATCGGGTCTCTGGCGAGCGGGTCCGCGGAGGGTCGAGGTGGTGGTCTACCTGTGGAACCCGGCGGCCGCGGAAGGGGGGAGGTAAATGGCGGAGACCCGGGGATTCGCGCTGATCACCGTCCTGTTGGTCGCGCTGGCGGCCGGCGCGGTGGCGGCTCTGGCGCATTTTCAGATCCTGGCCCTGCTCGAAACCTCCAGCCGCATGGAGGGGCGGCTGCACAGCCTGGTGCTGGCGGAAAACGGCGTCGAGTGGGCGAAGTCGGTCCTGGCGGCGGGCGACATCGACGATCCATCGGCGGGTCTGGACGACCACGTCGACTGCGGGGCGCCGGCGGAGTGGAGAAATCCCGTGCCCTTCGAGGTGGCGAGGAGAACGCCGTTTGGCGAGGTGAGCCTGGATTGCGACGCCGGATTGCCCCGATCCGGCGGCCGGATTCTGTGGCCGGCCTACCCCTCCTCCGACGGGGGAGTCGTTCTGGTCCGATTCTCCTCGGATCCCCGGGAACCGCGGGATTTCAACCAGGAGGCGATCGTTGTCGTTCGCAGCATGGGCCTCGTTCCGCTGGGTGCCGCCGCGAGGCGGGGGACGGGCTTGGCCAACCAGGTCTCCCTGGTGGAGGCCCACCTGCGTCAGTTCCGACCCTTTCCCGTCCTCGGGGCGGTGACCCTGCTGGGACCCGGGGGGGACTTCGAATGGGTGGGCGACGAGTTCCGGATCGACGGTGGAGAGCGTCCGGGCATCGCCCTCCTCTCTTATCCCGGCGAGGGGTTGGCGGCCGATCTGGAGGCGTCGCTGGACCCCGACCCGCGTTCCCGGATTTCGGGGGCGGAGCCTCCGATTCTGGAGGCCGACGAATCGGACTGGAGGGGAGGCGACCTTGTCGAGCTTCTGACGACCGATCTGGCGAGTCGCCTGATGGCGAGACTCGTTTCACGGGCGGCTCTCTTTTCGCCTTCCGACGGGGGTCCGTCCCCGCACGTTCTGCCCGAGGGGGGGACCATCGGGGGGTCTCTCCGTGGGCTGGTGGTGGCCGCCGGGGATCTGACGCTGGAGGAGGGGAGCCATGTCGAGGGACTCCTGGTTCATCTCGGAGGCGGCGTATTGCGTATTCAAGGACCGGCCGGGGTTACCGGCGCGCTCTGGGTCGCGTCGCTGGAGGAGCGGGATGGGGAGACGACGGCCGGCCGGATTCGCCTGTCGATCTCCGGTCAGGCGAGCGTGACCCACGACGCGGACTGGGTCCGGGTCGGCCTGTCCCTGCTTCCGCCGGAACAGTTGCTCTGGCGGATCCTTTTCCCCGAAATGAGGATGTAGGGCCCGAATCGAGGGTGAAGGGGCCGGGGCGTCCCGACCGGGGACACGGTCCCCCGAACGCGACCGTGGGGCGGCCCGTCGCCCTCAAACCAGGTGGGACGACGCGGCGTCCGATGTCCCTGGGCTCGGCGCGAGGGGCTCCATCAGCGCGAAGGTCTCCTCGCGCACCATGGGACCCGTCCGAGCGAACACTTCTTGAAGCCGCGGGTGCGCGAGCAGTTGTCTCCACTTCCGCTCGAATTCTCCGATCGAGCCGAATCGCCACAACTCCAGATACTCGATCTTCTTATCGATGCCGGCGATAGCTTATACTCCTTTCGCGTCTTACACCGCGACCGTCCCAATTCAATCAGCGTCTCCGGAGGTTCGGGGGCAGGCCGGCGGCCGGCCGCCGACGGATGGCGCGGGCGGGTGTGTCGGCGGGAGGGTGTAGGGTGCGTGCCGGGGGCCGAAGGAGGGAGGCGAAATGGAGAAACTCAAGGTCTTCGTCGTGGCTGGGACCCGGATCCAGCTTGAGATCGAAGGTCTGGAGGAGCGTTTCAAGAGCGAGGTTGTCGGGATCGATGGGGAGAGTTATCTGATCATCAAGACGCCCCCAGCCTTCTCGTCGGG
>CAYRCA010000298.1:4410-5791 GCA_964422565.1 uncultured Acidobacteriota bacterium
TCCCACCTGGCCCCGGGCAACGAGGTGGTCGTCCGGTACCTCTACCGAGGCACGGTCTGGGGCTTTCGTTCCTCCATTCTGCAAAGCCTGGTCGGCCGGTTCCGGGTTGTTTTCATTACCTATCCCACCGAAGTGGAGAACTACGATCTGCGGGCGGCGGAGCGGATCGACGCTCGGATACCGGCGGCCGTGTCGTGCCGGGACCGGACTGTCGGGGGAATGATCCTCGATCTCAGCGTGACCGGGGCGCGCCTGGTGTATAAGACCGGCGGTGAGAACTCCCCGAAGCCCGAGTTGGAGGAAACGGTGCGCATCTCCGCACACTTCGCCGGGGCGGCGGATTCCTGCGCGATCGAGGCCGTGGTCCGCAACCGGTCCGAAGACGCGGCGCGCATCGTCCTGGGGTTGGAGTTTCGGAATCTGGAACCGGCGACGACGGAGCAGATCGACCGCTACATTCGCGACGTGGAGGAGTTTCAGAGCAGCTAACTAACCGCTTCTGTCCCGCCGGGATCCGTTGCGGCGCGGCGCCCCGGGCGAACCGATCGCGCGCGCCGATCGCGCGGCGCGGTTCCCACGCACGACTGGTTGGGGGCCGGCACTCTCGGCCTTGGGGAAACGGGAACTCAGTCTTCCTCGAGCACTTGCTGAACCTTTTGCAGCAGCTCGTTTGGGGTGAAGGGCTTGGCGATGAAGGCAATGTCCTGCCCCGCCACCGCTCGATGAAGGAGACCCGTACCGGTGTACCCCGACATGAAGAGGACTTTCATGTTGGGGCGTTGCGGTCGAAGTCGCTCGACCAGTTCCCGCCCGTTGAGAACCGGCATGACGGCGTCGGTGAGAAGCAGATGAATGGCGCCCTGGTGGTTGCCCGCCGCGTTGAGCGCCTCCTCGCCGTTGCGGGCGGTGATGACGTGGTAGCCCACGTTCCTGAGAATGCGTTCCACCAGATCGAGAATCTCCTTCTCATCCTCGGCGATCAGCACCGTCTCGGATCCGTTCTCGAACATTTCCACCACCGGGTGCGGGACGTCGGCGTCCACCGCCTGATCCACTGGCGCGAAGAAGAGCTTGAAGGTGGTTCCCCGGCCGACTTCGCTCTCGACCCACACGTATCCGCCGCTCTGCTTCACGATGCCGTAGACCGTGGCCAGCCCCATGCCGGTTCCCCGCCTCTTGGTCGTGAAAAATGGCTCGAAGATCCGTTCCTGGGTCTCCCGGGTCATCCCGTGACCGGTGTCGCTGATCTGGAGGAGGACGTAATGACCCGGCTTCATGTTGACCAGGGGATCGGCGCAGGCCCGCTTCAGCTCGACGTTGGAGGTCTCGATGGTCAACACGCCGCCGTCCGACATGGCGTCCCGGGCGTTGACCGCCAGGT
>CAYRCA010000299.1:0-5787 GCA_964422565.1 uncultured Acidobacteriota bacterium
GCCATCCGGTTCGGCTGGCTGCGGGAGTGGTGGCCGGAGACACCGCAGATCGTGATCACTTTCGTCAATCCCGGGACGCTCCTGACGCTGGCCTACGCGCTGTTTTCCATCTGGGCCGTTCGCCGATACGACTCGACCCGGGCCGGGGCGTTGGCTCTGTTCACCTGCTTTCTCTGCGGATTTCTCGTGCTGACGGTGATCGGCTACCAGTTCCGCGGTCCGAATTGGGACTTCTACTGGTGGCCCTCTCAATGGCCGGGACACTAAGCGATGAAACGGAATAAACACCTGTTGCTCTGGTCGAGTGTGGGAAGCCTTCTTCTCCTCGGGGCGGCCGCCTTCCAGGAGCACTTTCAGCAAGACTGGCGGCGGCTGCAGAAGGAATATCGGAGCCTGCTGCCTCCCAGCGAGGCGGCGCGGTTCACGTCCCAGCTCCGACAGATCTTTATCCCCGAGTTGCGGGCCACCGACCGCTGCGTGAGCTGCCACCTGGGGATGTCCCCCAACGAGGCGGAGATACCGGGTCACCCCGTGTTCGGCGCCCATCCCCGGGTTTTTCACGATCCCGCCGAGTTCGGCTGCACGGTCTGCCATGGAGGGCAGGGCCGGGCGACCATCGCGGCCGACGCGCACGGGGAGGTGGAGTTCTGGCCCGAGCCGATGATCCCCCGCAAGATGAGTTCGGCGGGCTGCGGAAGCTGTCACGCCCCCGTCGTCGTGCCGGGCCGGGACACTCTGGAGCGGGGCCGGGCTCTGTTCGAGCGCCACGACTGCCTCGCCTGCCACGGCGTGGACGGCCGCGGCGGAACGCTGCGCCCCTTCCACGAGCTGGTCAAGGGCCCCGATCTGTCCACCGTCGGCGCGTCCGGCTACAGCGAGACTTGGTACGAGGAGCACATCCGCAAGGGCGAGGAGGGCGGCGAAGGCTGGCGGACACTGGAGCCGATCCCGCCGGATGAACGGAGGGCGATCGATCGCTTTCTCTCCACCCGGGTGGGGGCGCCCGATCTGGTCGAGGCTAAAGCCCTCTTTCACTCCCTCGGCTGCCGCGGGTGCCACGCCGTCAACGGCCTCGGAGGGGATGACGGGCCCGATCTGAACCGGGTCGGCCACAAGGATCCCGGGCAGCTTGATTTCAGCCGGGTGCCCGGCGAGGAGACCCTCTTCAACTGGTTCGCCGAGCACCTCCGCGCCCCGGCCAAAGTCGTCCCGGGTTCCCAGATGCCTTACCTGGGCCTGTCGGAGAGGGACGTCCGGACGATGGCCCACTACATGCTCTCGCTGCGTACCACCAACGTTCCCGACGCCTACCTGCCCAGGGACAGGATTCGCGCCCGCTACCTGGGCGAACGGGAGTTCGCCGGCGACGGAACCACACTCTACGGGAGCTTCTGCGCGGCCTGTCACGGGGACGGCGGGCAGGGGATGCGATACCCCGGAATGGAGCCGTTTCCCTCCATCGCCAACCCCGACTTTCTCGATCTGGCCTCCGACGAGTTCCTGGCCGCGACCATCCGGCGGGGACGTCCCGGAACCCGCATGCCGGGGTTGGGCGACCGGGAGGGGGGCCTTGGCGAGGAGGAAATCGACACCCTGGTGGACCACCTCAGGCGACTGGGGGGAGGCGTCCGGCCGCCGGGGCCGGCGCCCGTCTACCGGGCGGCGGGAGACCCCGAGCTGGGCCGCCGACTCTACGCCTCGACCTGCGCCCCCTGTCACGGCCCGGGCGGCGAAGGAGGCGAGGGACCGGCGCTGGGGGGGCGAGTCTTTCTGGAGACCGCCGACGACCACTTCCTGACCGAGACCGTCCGCCGCGGCCGGCGGGGAACCACAATGCCCACGTTTGGAATGCCCTCGCTCGCGCACCGCACCCTGGCCGACGAGGAAATTGAAGCCATCGTCACATACATCCGCAACTGGGAGACCAGCCAATGAGAGACAATCATCTGTCGCGACGGAAGTTCTTCAAATGGGCCACCCAGGCGGGATTTGGAACCTTCGTTTGCTCGGTCGGCCGGGGGTGGAACCTGCAGGGCGTCGAGAACCCCCTGGCCCAGTACCCGGATCGGGACTGGGAGGAGACCTACCGGAACCTCTGGAGGCACGACTCGCAGTTCACCTTCCTCTGTGCCCCGAACGACACCCACAACTGCATCCTCAACGCCTACGTGCGTTCCGGCGTGACCACCCGCATCGGACCGACCATGCGTTACGGGGAGGCCACCGATCTCGACGGAAACCGGAGCACCCATCGCTGGGATCCGCGGGTCTGCCAGAAGGGTCTGGCCCTGACCCGGCGCTTCTACGGCGACCGGAGGCTTCGCCACCCCATGCTGCGGGCGGGCTTCCGGAAGTGGATCGAGGAGGGTTTCCCCCGGGAACGGGACGGACGCCCTCCGGCCCGCTACTTCCAGCGGGGAAGGGACGAGTGGGTTCGCGTCACCCACGAGGAGGCCGCCGCCGCCGTGGCCGCCGTTCTGGAGAATATCGCGGCGACCTACAGCGGAGAGGAGGGGCGCGAGCGGCTGAGGGCCCAGGGCTACGAGGAGGGGATGATCGCCGCCGCCCAGGGGGCCGGAACCCAGTTGCTCAAGTTCAGAGGCGGAATGCCCCTGATCGGCGTCACCCGCGTCTTCGGGCTCTACCGCATGGCCAACTCCATGGCCCTCTTGGACTCCCGGATTCGGGGGGTGGGGGCGGATCAAGCCCTCGGAGGCCGGGGGTTCGACAACTATTCGTGGCACACCGACCTTCCTCCCGGCCACCCCATGGTGACGGGCCAGCAGACCTGCGAGTTCGACCTCAACGCCGTCGAGCAGTCTCGGATCTGCGTGGTCTGGGGCATGAACTGGATCACCACCAAGATGCCCGACGCCCACTGGCTCACGGAGGCCCGCATGCAGGGCACGAGGATTGTGGTGATCGCCTGCGAGTACTCGGCCACCGCCTGCAAGGCCGACGACGTTCTGGTGGTCCGTCCCGGCACCACGCCGGCGCTGGCCCTGGGGATGGCCCACGTCGTCCTGAGGGACAAGCTGTACGACATCGATTATGTCCGCCGATGGACCGACCTCCCCGTGCTGGTGCGGATGGACACGCTGAAGTGTCTTCGCGCCGCGGAGGTCTTCGGCGGCGAACCGTCCGCCCTCTCCAACCAGACCCGCGTGGTGCGCTCCGGTGAGAGCGTTCCAGCACCGGGGATGCAGCGGGAGATTTTGATTCCCGAGGCCCTCCGCCAAGAGTGGGGGGACTTCGTCTGGTGGGACCGGCGGGCCGACCTCCCCCGTCCCCTGACCCGCGACCAGGTGGGAGCCCGCTCCGAGGTGACCGATCCCCAGTTGGAGGGGAGCGTGGAGGTGGAGCTTCGGGACGGCTCCCGGGTCCGCTGCCGCCCGGTGTTCGACTTGGTCCAGGAGTACGCCGCCCACTTCGACCCCCGGACGGTGGAGGAGATGACCTGGGCTCCGGCCTCGGCGGTGGAGGATCTCGCCCGGGCGATCGCCCGGGAGCCCGGCACCACGCTGTTCGCCATGGGAATGGGACCGAACCAGTTCTTCAACAACGACAACAAGGACCGGGATGTGTTTCTTCTGGCCGCCCTGACCGGCAACGTGGGGAAGATCGCCGGCAACGTGGGCTCCTACGCGGGCAACTACCGCGTGGCCCTTTTCAACGGCGCCCCTCAGTACATCAACGAGAACCCCTTCGATCAGGAACTCGATCCCGACAAACCGGCCCGGGTGCACCAGTACTGGAGGGCGGAGTCGGCCCATTATTACAACCATGAGGAGCACACCTTGACGGTGGGCAACCGTCACCTGACGGGCTCGTCCCACATGCCGACGCCCACCAAGTCCATGTGGTTCGCCAACGCCAACTCGATCCTGGGCAACGTCAAGTGGCACTACAACACCGTCGTCAACGTCCTGCCCAAGATCGAGATGATCGCCGTGCAGGAATGGTGGTGGTCGACGTCGTGCGAGTGGGCCGACGTCGTCTTCGCCGTCGACTCGTGGGCCGAGCTCAAGCATCCCGACATGACCGCCTCGGTGACCAACCCCTTCCTCACGGTGTATCCGAGGACCCCCTTGCCCCGGATCTTCGACACCATCGGCGATATCGAGGCGCTGGCCCTGGTGGGGGAGAAGCTGGCGGAACTCACCGGAGACGCCCGCTTCTCCCGGCACTGGGATTTCGTTCGGCAAAACCGCACGGACGTTTATCTGCAGCGCATCCTGGATCATTCCTCCAATACCCGGGGCTATCGTATCGACGAACTGGAGCGCAAGGCGAGCGAGGGGGTTCCGACCCTGTTGATCAACCGGACCTACCCCAAGGCGGTGGGCTACGAGCAGGTAACCGAGTCGAGGCCCTGGTACACCAAGTCGGGGAGACTGGAGTTCTATCGGGACGAGGACGAGTTCATCGAGGCCGGCGAGAACCTGCCGGTGCATCGCGAGCCCGTGGACTCGACGTTTTACGAACCCAACGTCATCGTGGCGTCGGACTGCGAGGCCATCCGCGCGGCGGGGCCCGCGGACTATGGCGTCGCGGTTTCGGATTTCTCCGGCGACGTGCGGCAGGGGCGGAACGTGGTCAAGTCCTGGGGAGAGCTGAAGAGGACGACGCATCCCCTGGCGGGCGAGGGTTATGGTTTCATTTTCCACACCCCGAAGTACCGCCATGGGGCCCACACGACCCCCATCGACACGGACCAGATCGCCGTTCTTTTCGGTCCCTTCGGCGACGCCTACCGCCGGGATAAACGGTCGCCCTACGTCGCCGAGGGCTATGTGGACATCAATCCCGAAGACGCCCGCCGGTTGGGCGTGGAGGACGGAGACTACGTCTGGGTCGACTCGGACCCGGAGGATCGGCCCTTCCGAGGCTGGGAGAAGAACCGTCGGGATTACGAGTTTTCGCGGCTTCTTTGCAGAGCCCGTTACTATCCGGGCACGCCGCGGGGGGTGACGCGGATGTGGTTCAACATGTATGGGGCGTCGCCGGGATCGATGGAGGGGCAGAAGACGCGTCGCGACGGCCTCGCCAAGAATCCCCGCACCAACTACCAGGCCATGTTCCGTTCCGGTTCGCACCAGTCGGCCACCCGCTCGTGGCTCAAGCCGACCTTAATGACCGATTCGCTGGCGCGCAAGGGCCTGTTCGGACAGGAAGTGGGCATGGGTTTTCTGCCCGACGTCCACTGTCCGACCGGAGCCCCCCGCGAGGCCATCGTCAAGATCACGCGGGCCGAGCCGGGCGGATTCGATCGGAAGGGTTTGTGGCGGCCCGCTTCCCTGGGGCTTCGGCCCAGCTACGAGAGCGAGGCCATGAAGGCTTATCTCCAGGGACGCTTTACTCCTCCCGGGGACGGGGAGGAAGGAGGGAGCAGGTAAGATGGCACGAGTCTGGAACTGGCAACTCGGACGGCAGATGGCGTACTGGTATCCGGAGTCCCGGCCCAAGAGGCAGTTTGCCGCCGTCTTCGACATCAACAAGTGCATCGCCTGCCAGACCTGTACCCTGGCCTGCAAGACCACCTGGACCTCGGGCAAGGGGCAGGAATACATGCTCTGGAACAACGTGGAGACCAAGCCCTACGGCTTTTATCCCCTGGGCTGGGATCTGAAGGCCTTGGAGGAGCTGGGCCCCCAGCGCTGGGAGGGCACCCGATACGAGGGTCGCACCCTGTTCGAGGCCGCGCCGGCGGGGGAGCGGGTGGCGGGATGGATGCCCGACGACTTGGACTTCGCCAATCCGAACGTGGGCGAGGACGACTGCGCCGGA
>CAYRCA010000300.1:0-5772 GCA_964422565.1 uncultured Acidobacteriota bacterium
ATAAGCGCGCCCAGGGCCACGGCGGCTCCAGCCACCCAGACCAGCAGCCTGCGCGCGATCGGGTAGGTCTGGGGCGGCAGGCCCTGCCCCCCCGGACGCAGGCCGGCGGTCACCCGGTAGGCAAGAAAAAGGTTGGGTACCGCCAGGAGCAGAAACACCGCCGCTCCGAGCAGGAACAGCCAGACCCGGGTCATGATCACTTTCAACAGCACCGGCTCATAACCCAGGTTCAGGAACCAGAGCCAGTCCGTGTAGAAGCCCCGGGCCCAGTTCACTCCCATCCAGAGGACGATCAGGAGCAGGGCCAGCAGGATCCATCTGACGGTTCGGGTCAGGCTCGAAAAGTCGAGGTCCTCGATACGGAACTGCGGCGGCTGATCCCTGGGGGGATCCTCACCGAAGAAACTCTGCATGTCTGTTCCACCCTTCCATTGCCGGCGAATCCGGGAAATCCGAGTATTCCACAGGGAGTCCCGGGGGTCAACGCATACCGGTCGTAACGGTCGTAACGGTCGCCGACAGGCGGCGGAGCTGTGGCCACGGATGAACGCGGATCGACGCGGATTCCGCGGGCGAGGCGAGCGACCATCGGCGGGTCCGACTCAGACTTCCCGCAGGTCCCGCAAACCAAAGCCCCGGTCTTCGATCCGGCCTCGGTGCTCCAGAAGCTCGGCCGCCGCCTTCCCGTCGAGCACCATGGTCGCCCGCCCCCCCCTCTCGAGGTAAGTCTGAATGTAGGAGAGCGGGACCTCGGCCGAGGGGGCCTCGAGCAGGGAACGCCCGATGGCCCGGGTCTTCCGGGCGCCGTTCGCCAAAAGAAGGACGGAGCGGGCCTGGAAGGTGAGGTTCAGCGACATGGTGACGGCGTAGCGGGGGCACTCCTCCGGGGAACGAAAACTCCCGTCGGCCACCGCATGCTCCCGGGTAACCGTATCCAGTTCCACCAACAGCAGTCCCGGCAGGTCGAAGGGGATGCCCGCTTCGTGAAAGGCCACGTGACCGCGGCCGCCGACGCCGAGAATCTGCAGGTCGACGCCCCCCGCCCGATCGATCCTCCGACCATAGGCCTCGAGCACCTCGCGGCGAACCCACGACAGGCGGGAGGAGGTGGTCTCGGGCCGGATGACGATCGCCTTTCCGCTCGAGGTGCCCCGCGACTCCCAGTCCTCCGGATGACGCTCGAGCTCCTCTACGAGCCGCCGATGGTCGATCAGGGCTCCCCAGGGGACGGTGGTCGAGAGCGGCTTGCGTTCGAGAAGCCCGAAGAAACGCTCGACCATGAAGTAGGCGTAGCTCTCGGGTTGGAGGGTCCTCTCGGCGGCGTTCTCGCCGGGCAGACCCACATACTCGTCGAGGTTGAACGTCCGCCAGCGCGAGCTGTCCACTCGGCCCTCGTTGGCGGCCACCGCGAGGCGCCGATACAGTCCGGTGGGCGAGTTGCCCGTGGCCAGACCGAGGACGACCTCGGATCGCTCGCGTTGCAGCTCGGCGATTCTCTTCTCCGCCAGTCCGGCGGCGACCGCGCTCATCTGCTCGAAGTCCCGGGTGACCACAATTTCGATCGACATTGCCTTGCGGAACTCCCCGTTCTCTCAGCCTCTCGGGACCGCCCCATCGAGTCCGCGGAGAACTTGAGAGCCGCATTCTACCGGAGTCTTGCGCCCGAGAAAAGCCGGCTGCGCCCAGCGGGCCGACGGGACATCACCCAGCCAACACGGCGGCGCCCGGCGGCGAAGTATTCCAGGCGAAGTATTCCATCCTGTTATAGGATTTCGTGTCGGGTCGGGTGGGCGGTCCATCCACCGTGAAAGAGAGTGCGCCCATGGTAGCCTCGAGGAATGGAGGCGCAAGCGGCCTCGAATCCGCCGGAGAGGAGAGACTCGTGAAGACGTCCCGAATGTGGAACCGGCTTCCCCCGACGCTTGCGGCTTTCTTTCTCTGGGCGGCCGCGACGGGCCTTTCGCTGCCGGGCGCCGTCGATCCGGACCTGGAGGCCCGGGAGATCGTGGACAAGGTGGACCGGATGCTTCGGGGGGATTCGTCCCAGAGCACGGTGGAGATGTCGGTGGTCACCCGGCGCTGGGAACGGAACATGACTCTTTCCATCTGGTCCGAGGGAACCGACAAGGTCCTGGTCAAGGTATTGGAACCGCGCCGCGAGGAGGGGACGGCGACCCTCAAGGTGGGGTCCGACATCTGGAACTACCTTCCGCGGATTGACCGCACCATCCGCGTCCCCTCGTCCATGATGATGGCGTCCTGGATGGGCTCCCATTTCACCAACGACGATCTCGTGAGAGAAAGCCGGCTGAGCCGCGACTACGACATTGAAATCTCCTTCAGCGGTTCCCGCGAAGGGGGGGATGTATGGGAGTTCACCCTCACGCCCCTTCCCGACGCGCCGGTCGTATGGGGAAAGATCGTCATGGAGGTCCGGAAGGCGGACTTCATGCCCGGTTGGTCGCGCTATTACGGCGAGGACGGCAAGTTGCGCAGGACGATGGTCTTTTCCGATTACCGCGAGATGGGCGGGCGGCTGGTTCCGACGCGCATGCGCATGACTCCGGAGGACCGACCCGAGGAGTTCACCGAGATGCACTATCGGGAGATTCAGTTCGACATTCCCATCCCGGGCGCCACCTTCTCGCTGGGTGCGCTGCGGAGATGAGCGGCCCGACTCTCGCCTTTCGACTGGGCTGGCGCAACCTCTGGCGCAACGCGCGCCGCAGCCTCATCACCATCGCGGCGATCGGCGCGGCCTTCGCCTTCCTCATCGTGATCATCGGGTTGATGGGGGGCCTTCGGGAACAGATGCTGCGAAACGGAACCCAGCTGATCATGGGACACATTCAGCTCCACCACGCCGAGTACCTCCCCGACCGCAACGTGAACGACACCCTGGAAGGAAGTCCCGGGGAGGACCTGGAGGCGCTGATGGGGCGCGTGGTTTCGATGCCGGAGATCGAGATGGCGGCCCCCCGGGTGCAGACCTTCGGCCTTCTTTCCACCGGCGAGTCCTCGGCCGGAGCGCAGCTCCTCGGACTCGATCCCGCCCGGGAGTCGCGGCTCACCACCATCCTCCACGAGTTGAGGGAGGGACGGGGCCTGGATCCGGCCGGAGGGTATTCGCTGCTCCTGGGCGCCGAACTGGCAAGGGAGCTGAACGCGGTGGTGGGCTCCGAGGTGGCGGTGGTGTGTCAAGCGGCCGACGGCAGCATGGGCAACGCGCTCTTCACCGTCGCGGGAATCGTCCGAACGGGTCTTCGCAACCTCGACCGATCCCTCGCGCTGGCCCACTACGGCGACCTGCAGGACCTGCTCGTCCTGGACTCCCAACGGATCCACGAGATGGCGCTTGCCGTCCATGATCCACAGGCGGCGGATCGGATCGCCGCCGAGTTGAACGCGGGGCTCCTTCCCGAAAACGTCCGGGCCCGATCCTGGGGAGACCTGGCGCCCCAACTTCGGGACTACCTGGCGCTAAGCGAGAGCTCGGCTACTTTCGTCATCGCCCTGGTGGCGCTGTTTGCCGCGCTGGGCGTGCTGAACACGATGATGATGGCCATCTTCGAGCGAACCCGGGAGTTCGGGATCCTCGGCGCCATCGGCATGAAACCGGGAACGCTGCTGCAGTCCCTGTTGACCGAGAGCCTCTTCCTGGCCCTGTTGGGTTTGGCGCTGGGGTTCCTGACCGGATCGATCTTCCTGCACCACATGAGCGTCTACGGCTGGGACCTCAGCGCCTGGACCGGCGAATTGTCCCTCATGGACGCCCGCGTCGATCCGATCCTGCGCGGCGTCTGGGTCTGGGACCAGATCGGCTGGGCGGCCGCCGGGCTGGCGATCACCACGCTCCTCGCGGCGCTGATCCCGGGCCGGAGGGTGTTCAGCCTCGACCCGGTGGAGGCCATGACCGCCCCCACGGAGGGATGAACGCGCGATGGGAATGATCTGGACGATCGCCTGGCGGAACCTCTGGCGACACACCCGGCGAACGATTCTGACCATGGCGACCATCTCGCTGGGATTGGCCCTGTTCCTGGTCTCGGTGGGGCTCAACGACGGCGGCCACATGCAGATGATCGAAAGCGTGGTGCGGCTGGGATCGGGCCACGTGCTGGTCCAGCGGCAAGGCTATCTCGCCTCGGGCGGAGTCGAGCGTTTCCTGACCGGTGAAGAACGGCAACGGGCGACGGAGTGGCTTCGGAACCAAGGCGCGCAATTCTCGATCCAGCAGGTGGCCGGAAGAGTCTTCGTTTCCGGCCTGGCCTCGTCGGCCGACGGCGCCTCGGGAGTCCTCGTAATCGGCGTCGATCCCGTGGTCGAACGGGAGGTCTCGCTGTTTCACGAAAAGCTCTTGGAGGGAGAATTCCCCCGGGACCTCGATTCCGGGGAGGCGATCCTCGGTCGAGGGGTGGCGCGCCGCCTTGTGGTCGGCATGGGCGACCGAGTGGTCCTGACCGCCCAAGCGGCGGAAACCGGAGAGCTGGAGTCGATCCTGGTCCGCGTCGGCGGCGTCGTCCACACCGGCATCGAGGAACTCGACGAGATGCTCGCCCTTCTACCCATCGGCACGGCCCAGCGTTTTCTGGGAATGGGGGATGGGGTTCATCATCTGGCGGTTCTGCTGACCGACGCAACCGAATCGCAGCGCCTGGCGGCCCTCGGAAAGCGGGAGATGGGCGACCTGGAGGTGGTCGATTGGTCCGAGGCCCATCCGGAGATCGTCGACTTCATCCAGCTGGACAACGCCGGAGGCTACGTGTTCCTGCTGATGATCTTCATTCTGATCGGTTTCCTGGTGCTGAACACCCTGCTCATGTCGGTCCTGGAGCGGGGCCGGGAGTTCGCGCTGCTGGACGCCCTGGGCCTGACGCCGGGACGCCGTTTCACCATGGTCATGGCCGAGGCGCTGGTGGTGGCGACCCTGGCGTCCGGGGCCGGAGTGGCGATCGGGTTCGGCGCACACCTCTATTTCGCCGTCCACGGGCTGCCCATGGAGCTCTTCTCTTCCGAAGAGATTACCGTGGCCGGCGTGGCCTTCGACCCGATAATCTACTCACACCTGTCGGCGGGAAGGGTGTTGGAATCGGTGCTCCTGGTCTTCGGACTGACCCTCGCCCTGGCTCTGGTCCCCGCCCGCAGAGCCGCCCGGCCCGGCGAAATCGGAATCCTCGGGAGATCGTAAATGACGCGAAACGACTCGGTGATCACCATGGAGAACGTGTCCCGCCACTACCACCAGGGCGATCAGACGGTCCGCGCCCTGGACCGGGTTAACCTGGTCCTCGAAAAAGGGGAGTTCGTGGTGGTGGCGGGGCCCTCCGGCTCGGGCAAGACGACGCTGCTCAACGTGGCGGCCGGTCTCGACCAGCCGACCGAGGGTCGCGTCTGGCTGAGGAACCACGAACTGGGAAGGCTGAGCCGGAAGCGTCGGGCGCAACTGCGGCTGCACGAGGTCGGATTCATCTTCCAGTCCTTTAACCTGGTCCCCGTGCTGACGGCGGAGGAGAACGCGGAGTTCCTCCTGCTTCTGCAGGGCGTGCCCAAAGAGGATCGCCGTCGCCGCGTGCGGGCCGTTTTCGCCGAGGTGGGATTGGAGGGCCTGGAAAACCGCCGACCCGGCGAGTTGTCCGGGGGCCAGCAGCAAAGGGTGGCGGTGGCCCGTGCCATCGTGGCGGAACCGGCTCTCGTCCTCGCCGACGAGCCCACCGCAAACCTCGACAGCCGGACCGCGGTGGCGCTTCTCGACCTCATGGAACGCATTAACAA
>CAYRCA010000301.1:0-5771 GCA_964422565.1 uncultured Acidobacteriota bacterium
CACGGCGTCGTCCACCACTTGGACCCGGAAGCCCTCCTCCCCCTCCGGCGGGGCCACGAGCCGGGCGACAAGGCCGCCGGCCAGCTCTTCGAGTTGCGGCGGGGTACCCAGGAGGATCACCGGACTCTGACCCGCCCCCCACTCGGTAGCGGTTCTAAGACGGGCCTGCGTCCGCATGAGGATCTCCTCGGCAAGGGTTTGGGCCGCTTTCCGGACGGTGGTCGAGGCCTCCGGAGAACTGACGATCACCGCGTCCTTCAAGTCGAGGGTGGAACCGTTTGCCGAGGCAGGGGGGAAGCCACAGAGGATGAGGATCAGAAAAAGTTGACGCATGACCCTTAGACTCCTGTTGATGTGCTCGGTGACCGACAGCAGGGCAGAAGTCGACGCGGAGTGGGAAGAAGGCAGCTCGGCCGGCAGAACAGAGGGATAGGAGCTGTCGGGGGGCCGACTTCCGCTGTTTCCGCCCATCTCCCGTCAACACGCGCTCTTTGCGTCGGACATTCCTCCTACCCCCCGGACGGCTGACCGCCGGTTGCCGACTGTCCGTCGGTTCCGGCCGGCAAGGATGCCGGCGGTACACCGGCGGGCGCTGCCCCTGCCGGGCGCTGCCTACCACCCGCTGCCTGCCGGGCGCTGCCCGCTGGAAGGTCACGGATCCCAGATGGTGGCGCCGATGTAGCGCTCCGGGCCGGTCTTGGGATCGTTGAAGTAATAAACGGTGATCACCTTGCCGTCGGGACGCTGGACCACCCGCGGGTAACCGATGTCGCGGTCAGCGCCGTCGTCGCGTAACACAATATCGTCGCTCCAGGTCCGCCCGTTGTCGTCGCTGAGTTTGGCTCGGATGCTGTAAGGCTCGGCGCGATAACCGTAGATGAGACAGATGCGGCCGTCGCGCAGCTTGACCAAGGCCGGAGGGTTTCCGATGCCGGCGTCGGGAACGGGATCGTTCAACTGCTCCCAGGAAGCCCCGTTGTCGCTGGAGAGGTATGCCGCCTGCCACCGTCTCGGTCCGTCCCGCCGCCGAACCACCACGAGGATTTCATCTTCCGAAATCCTCACGGACGCGGGCATAATGGAGAAACCTTCCGGTTCCGGTCCGATCCGGGACACCAGTTTCCAGGTCTTCCCGCCGTCCTCGGTGCGGACGCAGATGGGCCGGCCCTCCCTCCCGTCCTCCTTGGAGGCTGTAATGAAGAGCATGCAGTCGCGGGGACCGTTGACGATGTAGTCGGTTCGAGCGGCGGTCCCCGGCGCGTCGAAGTTGGGGAGCCGCAAGGGTCCCTCCCAAGTCCGGCCCCGGTCGTAGGAGTAGGAGAAATGGGAGCTCCCGGCGCCTACCGAGTTGGTTCGGGCGGTGAGGGCGAAATCGGGATGGGTGAAGTCGATCCCGCCGGGGGGATCCGTAAGTTCCGCCAGCGGCACGTCGGTTCGCGGAACTCCGTGCAGGAAGCCTCCGTCGATATAGCGTAGGTAGCCCCTCGCCTGCGGATCTTCGATGGACCAGGTCTTCCCTCCGTCCAGACTGCGGGCCAGCAGGTGGTATTCGGGCTTCTCCCGGTCGATGTGGTGCCGGTCGCCCAGGTCCTTGTAATAGCCCTTTGAAAAACCGACGAGAATTTCGTTGCCCCAGATCCAGATCCCGTGATTGGCTGGCCAGCCGCCGAACATGCCGGGCTCGTGGTAGACGACCACGTGCTCGACCGCCGGAGAATTCTGTGCGATCACCGGCCCAAGACTGATTCCAGCCGCCACCGGCAGAGCAAGCGCCATTTTCAAGCGCATCAGGCTAGACTCCCTTCCGGTTCAATTCGTCTCACCGCAGGATGGTTGGTGGGGAGATTGGGAAGAGAAGGGTCGTGTGAGAAGGCCTTCTCTTCCCAATCCCTCAGCGCACAATCTACCAAATGAATCGCAGGGCGAACTGGAGGATCCGAGGATCGCTCGCCGAGGTGATTCTCATGAAGTTGGCGGATGTCAAGCTGGTCGTCGGGGTCCCCAGATTCACCCGGTTGAAGGCGTTGAACATCTCGAAGCGAAATTGAGCGCTGATTTCCTCCGTGATCGAGAACCGCTTGTGCAACCCGAGATCGACGTTCGCGAATCCAGGGCCTCGAAAGGTATTGCGTCCCAGCGTTCCGTAGGTGCCCAGGGCATTGGGAGCGAAGGCAGCCCTGTTCAGATACTGGAGAATGATGTCGCCGCGCGATCGGTCGTCGCCTAGAGAGAAGGGATCGCCCACCAGATCGGCCCGCTGGCTGCCCTGGCCGGTCCGGGCGTTGTCCTGCCCGCTCAGGACAGAAAACACGTTTCCGCTGTGCAGGCTGAGAATGGAAGTAACGCTCCACCCTCCCAGAACACCATTGACCAACCGGTTTTCGAACCGGACCGGCGTCTCCCACAACCCGGAGAAATTGAACACGTGGGTGCGGTCAAAGTCGGCCAGCCCCCGGTCGAAGGACTGGTCCAGCGGGTTGGTGACCGAGACGCCGGTGGCCTTGTTGGCCGAGGCGACGTTGTTATCGATGGTCTTGCTCCAGGTGTAGTTGGCCAGAACTGAGTATCCCTGGCTGAATCTCCTCTCCGCCGTCAACTGGAGCCCATGGTGGCTGGAGTTACCCGCCGGTTCGATCAGGGTGACGCGCGCGAAATCCGGGTACAAGGGGCGCCTTTCATTCGTCGTGGCGGTGGTCGCCGTCGGATCCGGCAGCGGGGCGTTGCCGTCCCGGCCGCTGACCAGCGCCGTTCCTTTTGAACCGACATAGGAACTTCGGATCATCACTTCGCCGAGTTGACGTTCCAAGGACAGATTCCAGGATTGCATGTACGCATTTCGCATTCCAGGGGCGTACGAGAAGGCGATGTGAGGGAGGATGAACGCCGCATCGGCGGGAGGATCCAGCGTGTCGGTTCCCAGCGCGTCGAATCCAGTGATGGGGAGGGGATTCCCTCCCGGAAAACCACCCCAGGGGTTGCTCAGGCTGTTGAACTGGTTGCCGAAGTAGTTCACGCGCGTACCGAAGGGTCCCTGGTTGGCCTGGCTGTTGGTGGAGATGGTGTTCGGGTGATCGTAGAAGATCCCGTAGCCGGCCCGCAGGGCGGTCCTGCCGTCACCGGTGAGGTCGTAGGCAAAGCCGACCCTCGGGGCCAAATTCATCCAGGACGTGTCATAGCCGCCTCGCGGAACACCCGGGTCTCCCGGGTAGAGAATGCCTTCCGGGGCGTTCACAAAGCGGGTCGACTGTTGACCGGGCGCCCAGACCGACAATTTCCCCAATTTGTCGTAGTAGGGGAAGAAGGGTTCCCATCGCAAACCCAGATCCACCGAGAGTCGAGGTGTCAGCCGCATCGAATCGTGGACAAAGAGGTTGAAGCGGCGGAAGCGGGTTTCCTTGAACTCCCCGAGGCCCTGCGCCCATTCCGAGATCTTCCCGACCAGAAAGTCAGCGGGGGCGTGCCCCGTCCACCCGGCGGCGTGGGTGAAGAAGAAGCGGCCGTTGGCGAAGAAGTTATTGACGATGTCACCTATGCCGTAGGAGAAATCCCCGCCCACGCTCAGCTGGTGCATCCCCCTGGTCCACCGCAGGGTGTTGGCCACCTGATATTCGTCCCGAATGAAGTTGTTGGTGTCCCCGGTATTGATCGTGGTCAGCCCCTGAACGGCGAAAAAGTACTGGGGGAACGCGTCCTGACTGACGTCTTGAATCCCGAGCTGGGTATAGTCCCTTTCAGGATAGATCTGTTGCGATGGCCCCTCGGTTCGGTTGAACGTGAACAGGGACTCGTTGATCAAGGACGGCCCGAAGGTATGGGTGTCCCGGAGGGTCACGCTCGTGTTCAGCCACTGCCTTACGGTGGTCGAGTTGTAGACGTTCGCCTGATCCAGGAATCCCGGCTGGGATCCTTCGGCGCGAAAGACCCGACCCGTCAGGATGTTGCTGGCGGTAAGATTGTGGTCCACCTTCACCATCAACTGATCGTCGTCCTGGTGGGCGAGCGTCGTGAAACTGATCTGCCTTCCATCCGTCGGCACCGGGATGAGGTTGTCCAGGATGTACCTGGCGACGGGATGATGCTGGTCGGAGGGGATCTGGTTGTTGGGATAGGGCTCGCCGCTAAAGGGGTCGATCAGCTGGGTCGACACGGCGGAAAAATCGCCCTGCCTCTCAGCTGCGGTAAAGGTGTTGACGAACCGTGTCGTCGGCGTTCGCCGAATGCGCGTTCCCTGATAGGAGAAGAAGAAAAAGGTCTTGTCCCGCCCGTCGTAGAGGTTGCCCAGCCACACGGGCCCCCCGATTGTGGCTCCGAATTGTGACCGTTTCAGACCGTCATCCTGCTTCTTGCTGGGGTCGTCCGCTTTGGGTGGGGCGAAGAAATGAGCCGCGTTCAGGGCGCTGTTCCGCACGTAGCCGAAAGCGCTCCCATGGATGCGGTTGGTTCCCGACTTGGTGACCGCGTTGACGATGGCGCCCATGTTGCGCCCATGCTCGGCGCTGAAGTTGTCTGTCTGAACACTGAACTCGGCCAGGGCGTCCGGATTGGGCATGGGGCTGTTGGCGTTGCTGTAATGGTCGTTGTGCTGCCCACCGTCGAGGACGAAATTCGTGGCGTTGCCGCGACTGCCGCTGACCGACACGTTGACCGCCCCGGGATAGGTGGTTCCCGAGGTGAGACTCTCGCCGGAGTAGCGGGCCACGCCGGCAACCAACCGGATCAGATCGGCAGGATTCCGACCGTCAAGGGGTAACTCTTCGATCCGTCTCTGGTCGACCACCGTTTGAAGGGTGGAACTCTGGGTGTCGACTCCGATCATCCCAGCGGTGACCTGAACCGCCTCGGAAAGCTCTCCCAACTGAAGCTGCACGTCCACCCGGACCCTTTCGTCGACCTGCACCCGGATACCGGTGGCCTCGAATCTCCTGAAGCCGGCCAGTTCGGCCGTCAGATTGTAGGAGCCGATTGGCAGGGTCCGGATCGCGTAGACGCCGATGTCGTTGCTCACGCCCCGGTAAACGGCGTTTGTGCCCGCGTGAACCACGGTCACTTCAACTCCGGGAATCACCCCGCCACCGGGATCGCGAACCACGCCGGTGATCGATCCGGTGATTCCCTGCGCCTGGGCGGCGCAAGTCCAGCACAAGGCCACTCCGAACAGAATCGCCAAAGCTCGTTGCGATCTCATCTTCGTCCCTCCTCAAAACCGAAATCGGATTGAGAGTTTATCGGAATATCCGACCTCTTCCCTCATCCGTTTCCATGACTCCGTCGGCGGTCTGCCAATCTTAGACAATAACGGCACCTAACACAGATGCACTGCTTGTCGTGGACCAGCCTGGACGTTTCAAGCGAGGCCACATATTCCAAAAATATTAAGTCGAATTCTATGGCTGACACGTTGTTCCGTCAACAAAAAAAGAACTCTCGAATCCTGGGATCTGACGGGGGCGCCTCCCAACCGGCTTAGGAAGTCCGGGTCAAAGGCGGAGCACCTGTTTTGGAGCGGCAAGACACAAGAGCCTTATGAGTCCACGCGGTGTAGCTTGACGCTCATTCTGCGATCCCATCAGTTCGCATCGGTTTCAACCCGCTTCAACCGCCACACGCCACTTCCCTTTCGAGAGGGTTACCGGCGTCCGGGCGTTCAGGGGCCATCAGAGGTGGGGGTTGACTTCCGTCCACCGGGCCGAACAAGGCTTACGAGCAGTCCGACCAGGAGGATCGACAGCGTGCCGACCACGATGATCATGAAGCTGTGAAACGGACTGCGC